>NZ_CP017111.1:2120888-2423872 GCF_001723605.1 Sulfurospirillum halorespirans DSM 13726
AAAAAGCTTTTGACGCTTTACATGTAAAGCGTTAAGAGCGCAGTGTACGTTGCAGTCTAAACGCAAAAAAAAGCGTTGCAAAGGCGATCAACGCCAAAAGTACGAGGAAGATATGCCACCCCAAATAGTGATAAAAAACACCGGGTGCAAACGTACCAATGGTTCCTCCTGCGTAATAAAACGACAGATACAACCCATTGGAAATAGCGCGTTTTTCGTGCGCCAGTTTGCTAATCAGCCCCGAAGCAACGGAGTGAATAATAAAAAAGCCTGCACAAAAGACAAACATACCCCCAAACATCACCAGATAGTCGTTAATGTGAAAAATCTGCAACCCCACAACATAAGTTAAAATTCCAAAAATAATCGTCTTCGTTTCATTGCCAAAAAGGCGAATCATCCACAAAATACGAATGGAGATAATAAACCCGATGATGTAGCCTGCATACATCATGCCCACTTTGCCATACCCCATCGTCGAGCTTAAATTTTTAAGTTGAAAAGGGAGAAAATTGAGCAGGGCTTGAAACACAAAGAAGATAAAAAACATCATCAGGTAGATGTTAAAAAAAGTTTTGTTTTTAAGAACACCCATCACTTGGGAAAGTTTGGGTTTGACAAAATCGACCTTCACCTCTTCGCTTAAAAAACTGAGTGCGCCAAACATCAGCACTAAAGCGACGCCCAAAAGCACAAAAAAGAGTCTCCAGCCAAACAGATCACTGAGGATGCCTGAGAGCAAACGCCCAATAAATCCACCCAAAATGGTCGCCCCAATGTAATAACCAATGGCTTGTTGCACTTTATCTTTGGGCGTAATAAAACTGATATAGCTCATCAAAGAGGTCAGCACTGCAGGAATCAAAAGCCCTTGCAATGCCCTGATAGTTAAAAGGATAGAGTAACTACTACTCCACGCGAAGCAGAGCTCTAAAATGCCCAAAATTAAAACCGCATTTCTCAAAAAGAGTTTGGACGAAAAGGTCTCTAAGATATAACCGTAAAAGATCGGTGCAAAACTCAGCGGTAACATAATCACCGTGGTAAAAATGACCGCCTCAAAACGACTGAGGTCAAACTCTTTTTCAAAAAGGGGTTGGATGGGCTGAACCGCGTAAAGGGTGCAGAGGGTTAGAATCGTACAGGTATAGATGATGAGAAGTTGATGGTGAATCAAAAAGTGAGCAAGGGAGTTTTCACTCCCGTGTCTATTTGATGTTGTCAATCTGAAAATCCCAGAAAAATTCGATCCACTCGGTGGCTTCACGCGCAGCAAAATCGGGACGAAGCAGTGCTTTTTCTTTGTAAAAAACTGCCGCGATTTTAAAATCCACGTCAGGATACTTCGCACCAAGCACACGCTCGATCTCGATCATCGTCTCACCGCTGTCGATGATGTCATCGACAATCACGACTCGTTTGGCTTTACTTAAATCAGGGATATTAAAAATGTTGATGGTATCGAGCTTCCTCGTCTCTTCATAATGCACCGAATTGATGGAGTAAAGATTGCGCATCTCCAACGCTTCTGCTAAAAAATGACCTAGGGTCATACCACCACGCGCCACCGCTAAAATAACATCAGGGTTATAAGGCTTGATCTCTTTTGACAGGGTGTTTACATCTTCTTTAAACTCTTCATAACTGTAATAACGCAAATAATTTCCTTTTAGTTTTATTGGACAATAAATACGATTAAACTAACAAATGTTAAGAATACAATACCAAAATTAATATCTTGGAACTCTTTCTTAATTAACTTTACGATCAAATACGAAATCAACCCGAACGCAAGACCGTTGGTAATCGAGAACGTTAGTGGCATCATAATGACAATTAAAAATGTTGAAACCGCAATGGCGGTGTCTTTAAAATTGACATGGGAAAGCTCACTAAACATCAAAACACCAACCATCACTAAAACAGGGTAGATCGCATTTTCAGGAATCGCTTTAAACAGTGGCATCATAAAAAGCGTTAAAATGAAAAACAATCCTGTCGCTACCGCTGTTAAGCCCGTTCTACCGCCCTCTTCCACACCTGCGGCACTCTCAACAAAGGCAGTCGTGGTTGAAACACCAAATAGCGCTCCCGCAGCTGTAGCAACGGCGTCCACTTCAAGCGTTTTTTGAAGCTCTTTTCCATCGTCTTTAAAAAGCCCCGCACGATACCCAACACCTGCAAGGGTACCAATGGAATCAAACAAGTCTGTAATCAAAAAGGTAATCACTACAGGAAACAGCGCTAAAGTAAGTGCTGAAGTCACATCAAGCTCTAAAAAGATCGGGCTAATCGAAGCTGGCAAGGAGAAAAACTCTGTCGGATACGGTGCAATACCTGAAACCCACGCAACAACCGATGTCGCAAGAACTGCCAAGATAAAAGCACCTTTAAGCTTCCATGAATGAAACGCAAACACCAAAACAAGTCCGAGCACGCCCAAAAGAACATTGGGATTTTTAAAATTTCCAACCCCCACTAAAACGGCAGGATTGGCGATAATCATGCCCATACTTTTAAGACCAATAAACGCAATAAACGTCCCAATACCCGCACTAATCGCACGTCTTAGATCAATCGGCACACTTTTCATAATCCACACCCGAAGCTGTGTAAATGAGAGCACTACAAATAAAACACCTGAGATGAAAACAACGCCAAGCGCCGTTTGCCAAGGCACTTTCATCCCCAAAACCAACCCAAACGTAAAGTAAGCGTTCAGTCCCATTCCAACACTCATCGCGATTGGAGTATTTGCCCAAAGACCATTTAAAATGGTCGAAAAGATGGTAATCAAAGCAGTCGCTGTGATCAACGCCTCCATTGGCATACCCGTTTTGCTCATAATGATGGCATTCACAGGCACAATGTACATCATGGTCAAAAACGTCGTAAAACCAGCTGTAAACTCGGTTTTAACCGTCGTACCATTTTTTTCAAGTTTGAAAAAGTCCAAAGTCGATCCTTTGTTGAAGATATTTAGTAAATTTTGAGTTCGTTATAGAGGCTATCGCGCTCCACTGCGGTAAAGCCACTCGTTTCGATGAGCTCTAAAATGCTCTGCAACCCAAGCCCTTTAGCACTGTTGGCACCAGCAGCCGATTGGATCGCTTCGGCTTCAATCGTTCCATCCAGATCATCCGCGCCATACTCTTGTGCAACCAGAGCAAGATTGATCGTGGAAGTTGCCCAGTACGCCTTAATGTGCTTGATGTTATCGAGCATCAAACGGCTGATCGCAAAGGTTTTGAGAATTTCAGTAGAGCTTAAAAAATCGTCTACATGTAAATAGTTATTGTCACGTTGATAGACAAGAGGAATGAACGCGTTAAAGCCATTTGTGCGGTCTTGCAGGTCACGAAGGCGAAGCATATGATCGATGCGATGTTCACGTTTTTCCACATGTCCAAAGAGCATCGTCGCATTGGACTCGTGTCCACGTTTGTGCCAGAGTTCATGAATCTGCAACCATTCGGCAGAGCTTACTTTACCTTTACAAACATTCTCACGCACTTTTTCATCAAAGATCTCAGCGCCACCACCGGGCATCGAGTCTACGCCGTACTCGATCATCTTGTCGATGACCTCATCAAAACTGAGGTTGTATTCCGTGGCTAAAAAGTTGATCTCCGCCGCCGTCAACGCCTTTACATGTAAAGAGGGAAAACGCTCTTTGATTTTGGAAAAAATCTCCATATACCACTCAAACCCCGCATCAGGATTGTGCGCAGAGACCACATGCACTTCGGTAATGTGGTTGTTTTTAACCGAGTTGTCCAATATGCTCAAAATCTCTTCGTGGCTCATGGTATAAGGATTTGGGTTTTTACGGTTGGCTGAAAAAGCGCAAAATTTGCAGATGTCTTTGCAGATATTCGTGGGGTTAATATGTCGGTTGACATTGAAAAAGACTTTGTTGCCATGAAGCGTACGCCGTCGTTGATTGGCATATTTGCCTAGGGTAAAAAGGTCAAGATCGTAGAGCGCAACACCATCTTCTAACGTTAATCGTTGATTATTTTCTAGCTTCTCAATAAGAGTCATAGGATACTTTCATGATTTGAAATAAAGATGGATTTTAGCAACATTTTTTATAAACGTAGGTTAAAGTATTTTTGTATCTTTAGGTATAATTAAAAGAAAGGTCGTACTATGATTTTTCACTATTTGCTCTCCTTTGGGTTTTTCCTCGTAACCTCACTTGCCGTGCTCGCACTCTTCTTCTTTCTCTACGCAAAAGTCACACCGTATGATGACTACAAAATGATTTTTGAAGAGAACAACACCGCCTCTGCACTTGGATTTGGCGGCGCCATACTGGGGCTCTGCATTCCTCTTTACAGCGCACTTGTTAACTCCATCTCTTACCTTGATTTTGCCACATGGGCGATCATTGCGATGGTGGTTCAGCTTCTGTTTGCCTTTGGCATGACGCGTTTAGGTGGTAAATTCTCCGTTGAAAAGCACATCAGCAATGGCGATGTTGCCGTAGGCGTTTTAATGGCATTTATGTCAATCGCGATTGGTTTACTTAACGCTGGGTCAATGAGTTATTAAACGCTATGGGTGCGCCTTTAGAGACTATTAGCGATCGTATGGATGTCTTTGCAGAAACCTTTAAAGGGGTAAATCTGCATGGTGTCAAGATCACCAAAGCGGAATTTGATGACTGCACGTTTGTTTCGTGTGATTTCAGTGAAACCGTTTTTTCTTTTTGCAAATTTACCGAATGCCGTTTTGAAAACTGCAACCTAAGTCTCATGAAACCAACCAATACTAAAATGAGCGATGTGACGTTTACCTCGTGCAAAATGATCGGCATTGATTGGACAAAGGGTGATTGGAAAAGCCTGCTCAATCCAGGTCCCCTTCGTTTTCACGAGTGCATTTTGGATGATAGCAATTTTTTTGGTTTAGCGTTAGATGGCATCGTGATGAAAGAGTGTCGCATCAAAGAGGTCGATTTTAGGGACGCAACACTCAGAAGAGCTGATCTGAGCGGCAGTGATTTGAAGGGGTCGTTATTTAACAACACCCATCTGGAAGGGGCTAATTTTATTGACGCACAAAACACGATGATCGACATCCGAACCAATCACCTCAAAGGAGCCATTTTCAGACGCTTTGAAGCTCTTTTTCTTCTCGAATCGATGGGAATTGTACTGGTAGATTGACCTTTACATGTAAAAAGACGAAGAGGCTATCAAAACCTCTTCGTAACGCTTTTACATGTAATCTTCTGGCTTATAATTCGCCACCACAAAATCAATATCTTTATCGCCGCGACCGCTCAGATTCACCAAGATCGACTCGTACGGTTTTTCTTTCGCAAGTTTCATTGCAAAGGCGACTGCATGCGCACTCTCAAGGGCTGGGATGATGCCTTCATAATGGCTTAGATCGTAAAAGGCTTGAATCGTCTCCGCATCATTGGCGATGCCCACTTTCGTGCGCGCGATGGAGTTTAGATACGCGTGTTCTGGGCCAACGGAGGGGTAGTCGAGCCCACTCGCAACCGAATGAACGGCGGCGGGCTCACCTGCTTCGTTTTTAAGCATAATGGAGTTAAATCCATGCAAAATGCCCTCGCTTCCATAGGTCAAACTTGCGGCATGTTCACCGAGTTTTGTCCCTTTGCCTCCTGGTTCAACGCCGTACATTTCGCACGGATCGTCAATAAACGCGGAGAAAAGTCCCATCGCGTTACTGCCGCCACCAACGCAGGCGACCAAGTTATCAGGTAAATTTCCTGTCATCTCAAAAAATTGCTCTCTGGCTTCGATGCCGACCACACTTTGAAAGTCTCGCACCATCATCGGAAACGGATGAGGACCTACGACAGAGCCGATGCAGTAAATGCTGTTTTCGGGATCGTGTAAATACGCCACAAAGGCTGAGTCCACCGCTTCTTTGAGTGTTTTAGCCCCAAAGGTTACGGGCACCACTTTGGCTCCAAGAACGCGCATACGAACCACATTAGGATGCTCTTTGGCGATGTCGACTTCACCCATGTGAATCTCACACTCAAGCCCAAAATAAGCCGCCGCAGTAGCGAGTGCCACGCCGTGTTGCCCTGCTCCTGTTTCTGCGATCAACTTTTTCTTGCCCAGATATTTAGCGAGTAGCGCTTCGCCCATGCAGTGGTTGAGTTTGTGCGCACCCGTGTGGTTGAGATCTTCTCGTTTGAGGTAAATTCGTGCCCCTCCAACAAACTCGCTTAGACGTCTGGCATAATACACTGGTGTCGGGCGACCTTGGTAATGCTTGCGAATGTCACGCAATTCGCGAATAAAATTGTGTGAATTACCGATGGTCAGGTACGCCTCTTCGATCTTTTTAAACTGCTCTTCGAGTTCAGGTGGTAAAAACGCGCCACCAAATTTTCCAAAATAGCCTTTTGCATCAGGAAACGCCTTCAAATAGGGCTTTTGTATCATTTTTGTCCTTTACATGTAAAGATTTGATGAGGTATTATAGCTTAGAATGGTTGAGGGTGAAAGCGTAGAAAATGGTGGTCCGTGTAGGCTTCGAACCTACGACCCCATCATTAAGAGTGATATGCTCTACCAACTGAGCTAACGGACCAAGTATTATCAATTAAGAAATAAAAGCACCCAAGGTGCGTGGGCTTTCTGCCAAAGAAAACTCAGTGTTAACGTAGTTTTTAAAGCTTTGCTTTCAAAACGTGTTAAGAGTTCTATGCAAGAACTCTGATGAAATCGTACTCCCTTCTTCTTAAAACGAATGTTAAGGCATCGAGTTCATTTGCTAGCAAATTTTTGTCACAATTTTATTACACATTGTGTTAGAAACAAGCTTTTTTTTAGTATGATAACTAAGAGCAATATGAAACTAGGAATGTAGAATGGATATTGAAGAGATTATTGAAGATTTAATCGACCAAAATGCAAACGATTTTGAAATTTCCAAGTTGATTAAAGAGCATATCAAGAGCTATCTTGGCTCGCTCAATGAGATATTTGTTGAAAATCAAGGCAAAGACTTCCTCGTTAAACATGCCAAAAAAATCGACCAATTTATCATCCTCATTTACAAATACACCCTGCGCAAATACTTCGGAAACTACATGCCGTTTGTCAACTCCATTCCCGTTATTTTAGTCGGCATGGGAAGCTATGGAAGGGAAGAGCTGTGCGTCTATTCCGATGTGGATTTGATGGTGGTTTACAAAGCCCTTCCCGGTTATAACATCGAGCCGATGGTGCAATCCATGCTCTACCTCGCGTGGGACGCAGGGATCAAACTCGGGCACCGCACCCACAAACTTGAAGAGCTCGTTCCTGCAAGCAATCAAGACCTGACCATCAAAACCGCGATGCTGGAATCTCGCTTTTTATGCGGTTCAAAACTCTTGTGGATGGAAACCGAGCGGGAACTTTTAAAAATTCAACGCTGGCAGAAAAAAGAGGTTATCGCGCAGATCGTGAATGCTTATGAAGAGCGAAGGTCGAAGCATCCGATGAGTATGGAGCCCAACATCAAAGAGGGTGTGGGCGGCTTTCGTGATGCCAACACGCTCTCGTGGATCTGTAAAATTCTCTTTGGCAGTATTCGCATTCGTGACCGTGTGCCTGAGATCATCGATGAAGAGGAGTATCGGGAGTTTCGAAGCTCTTTGGAGTTTTTATTTCGCGTTCGCTCAGCCCTTCATCTCAGTGCCAAGAAAAAACAAGATGTGCTTAACCTCGAATTCATTCCCGATGTAGCGGAAAAGCTGGGGTTTGAGAACAAAATATTGAAAAATGCCCAGATGCAACTCGCCTCAAAAACAATGTCAGCGATGCACACCATTGATGTTACATGTAAGATTTTTATGCGCAAACTCACCGCCTCTATTTTGAGTCAACCGACACGCTTGAGTGCCCTCAAAAAGGGACGCGTAGAAAAAGGGCTTTACGTGGTTGAGAACTGCGTGTATGCCTCACTCAAAAAGCCAAGCCCCAGTTTGAGTATGGTATTAGCGGAACTGCAACAGTTTGATGACCCAAAACTGAACTTTGACATCAGCTACGTCCATTACATCAAAAGTGCTCATTTTACGTCGCACAATTCAAAGAAAATTTACAAGCAATTTCGCGCCCTCCTCTTTCAACACAATCTTTACACGCTTTTCAGCCTCTTGTACGAAGCTTCCCTTTTACAACAAGTGATTAAGCCTGTACGCCAAATCCTCAATCTTGCGCAGTTTGATGGTTATCACAAACTCCCTGTGGACATTCACTCCTTGCACACGCTCTATCATTTGGAGAACATCAAAGAGCCGTTCATCAAATCGCTTTTTGATGACCTCTGTCCAGAAGGTCGAGCTTTGATGAAACTGGTCGCGTTTTTGCATGACATCGGCAAAGGAAGAAAAGGCGATCACAGTGAACTGGGCGCTAAAATTTTCAGAGCGTATGCGATGAAGTTAGAGTTTTCAGAACAAGCGATTGAGACGGGAATAACGCTTATTAAGTACCATACCCTGATGAGTAATACGGCGAATCGTGAAGATATTTACGATGAAAGAGTCGTGCTTGCATTTATCTCAAAACTGCAAAGTCCTCAAATCTTGAAGATGCTTTATATCCTTACCTATGCCGATACCAACGCGGTCAACGACAACATTTACACAGGATTTGTCGCCAAATTACTGCGTGAGTTTTACAACTACAGCCTGGATATGTTTGACAAAGAAGAGCTCATCGATGAGACGACAAAACGTCTGCGTAAAGAGAACAGTCTCAAAAAGAGTCCTGAGTTTTTAGCCCTCTCCAAAGCGCTTCAGAAAAAAACGCTCAGCGTGCAGTCGAACTTCTTCTTTCTCAAACAAAAAACCAGTGCGATTGTGCAAATCGTCAAAGAGGCGGAAGAGACACCGATTGACTCGTATCGTTACAAAATCAGCAATGAAGATCACCTCAGCATCAATGTGATTCGCGGTCAAGCCTTTAACATCGGGTATCTTTTGGGAAAACTCACCTATTTGGACCTTGTGCAGATGGACATCTATAAACTTTTCGATGGCAAGAAATACTTCCAAATCGACTTTAACGAGAAGGTCGAGGCGTGTGATATTGAACTGATTTGTGAACTCGTCGACAACTCATTTGATATGAATAAAAAAGTGTCGCTGAAAAAGCCCATCATCCTCAAAGGGGAGATCGAGATCAACTGCGAACACTCCAAATCGTATGCACTGATGCACGTCAACACCAAGAACCAACACGGGCTTATGGCGTACTTTATGAGTGTCTTTGATGAGCATGGTATCGACATTGCAATGGCGAAGATTCAGACCATCAAGAATCGGACGCGAAACCTGCTTTTAATCGAAAAAACAGGGCTTTTATGCGACAATGGAAAAGATATTTTAGACTATTTTTATTAAAAAAAGGTGACGTTTATGTGTGGAATTGTTGGCTATATTGGAACAAAAGAGAAGCGAAATTTTTTAATCAATGGACTCAAAGAGCTCGAATACCGAGGCTATGATTCAGCGGGAATTGCGGTGCTTAAAGAGGGTGAAATCACTGCATTTAAAGCGACCGGAAAACTCTCTAACCTCAGCCATAAAGTGGAGCATTTTAGCTCTTCAGGCTTTGGCGTGGGCATTGGGCACACAAGATGGGCAACGCATGGAAAACCCACCGAAGCGAATGCACACCCACATTGGGGGCAATACTCCTACATCATTCATAACGGCATCATCGAAAACTACAAAGAGATCAAAGACGAACTCTTAAAAGATGGCGTCAAATTTTTAAGCCAAACCGACACCGAAGTTGCCGTGCACCTGTTTGAAAAAAATGTCAAAGAGGTAGGTGATTGCTTTAAAGCATTTGAGAAGACGATTGCTTCGTTGCAGGGTGCGTATGCGATTTTATTGATTACCAAAAAAGAGCCCGATGTGATCTTTTTTGCTAAAAATGCTGTGCCGTTGCTCCTTGGTACCAACGCCGAAGGCGAAGTCTACTTTAGCTCTTCCGATGCGCCGCTTGTCGGACTTGTCAATGAAGTTGTCTACTTGGAAGATGGCGAATACGGTTGGGCAAAAGACAAAGAGATTACCCTTCTGAAAGAGTTTAAGTCCCAACACCTTGATTTTAAAACCTTAACCCACGACAAAATTTCTGCACAAAAAGATGGCTTTCGTTACTTTATGGAAAAAGAGATTTATGAGCAATCATTAGTAGTAGCCGAAACATTGATGGGTCGCATTAAAGACAATTCGGTTGTTTTGGATGAACTCTCCCATCTTGATTTAAGTAGCATTGATGCGATCAAAATCTGTGCCTGTGGGACGAGTTACCATGCTGCACTCAGTGCCTCTTATATGTTTGAAAGGCTTGCGAAAATTCGCTGTAACGTTGAAATTGCCAGTGAATTTCGCTACAAAGAGCCTTTGCTTGATCCAAAAACGCTCTTTATTGTCATCTCCCAAAGCGGCGAAACGGCGGATACGTTGGAAGCACTAAAGATGGCAAAGCAGAGCGGTATGAGCACGCTTGCTATCTGCAATGTCGATAACTCTTCCATCGTACGCACTGCCGATATGACGATTCTTACGCGTGCTGGCATCGAAAAAGGGGTTGCAAGTACCAAAGCCTTTGCAACCCAAGTCGTTACCCTTTGGCTGTTAAGCCTTTTTGTGGGTGAAGCAAAAGGAACCATTGAAGAATCAATCTTGCAACGTGAGATTGCAGCCCTATTGCATATTCCCCTTGTTTTAAAAGTCAATGAGAGTGTGCATGAGAAGATTCGTCGTCTCTCCAAACGCTATTTGCATGGGCATGGCTTTTTCTTTATCGGACGCGATCTTTTCTACCCGCTTGCGCTTGAAGGAGCGCTTAAACTGAAAGAGATCAGCTATTTACATGCGGAAGGTTACCCAGCAGGTGAAATGAAACACGGCCCCATCGCACTGGCGGACAGTGAACTTTTTACGATTGCCTTAATGCCTAAAAATCTTTTGTACGACAAAATGAAAAGTAACGTTGAAGAGCTAGGTGCGCGTGATTCGACACTGCTCATTATCAGTCCAGAGCCTTTTGAATTAGCCGATGATTTTATTAAAACAACTCCTCAAACACATATGATGAGTGAGTTTTTTGAGATGATGATTATCACCCAGTTGCTGGCGTTAGAGATTTCGATCCGTTTAGGAAACGATGTGGATATGCCACGAAATCTTGCCAAAAGTGTGACCGTAGAATAATTACATGTAAGGAAGTGTGATGCAAAAAAAGCTCTCTTTGGTTATTGTTGGAACGATTTTTATCTCTTTTATGCTTTTAATAGACTTCTTTCATAACCCCCAAAAGGTCTAAAAATTGCTTTAAAGGGTGATGAAAACATATGAACGATTAAAACAGATAAGACCAGCGGAATTTAAACGGTTGGTAGGTGTAAAAAAAGAGACTTTTGAGGTGTGCTAGAAGTCTATAGTGAGTATCATGAGAAGAAGAAACAACAAGGTGGAAGACCAAATCGTCTTTTGCCAGAAACGCAACTTTTGTTGATGTTGGAATACTATAGAGAATATCGTAGTTTGGCACATATGGCATTTGATTATGAGATTAGTGAACCAACAGCATCAAGGATTATAAAAGAGGTAGAAACGGTACTGATACATTCAGGGAAGTTTTCATTACCTGGTAAAAAAGCATTGCATCAAGAGGGAGGAATTGAACTTGAATATATTGTCATTGATGCGACTGAATGCCCAGTGCAACGCCCAAAAAAAGACAATGGCGTTGCTACAGTGGGAAGAAAAAGCGTCATACTGCCAAAGGACAAATTGTGATTGATGTGAATTGTCGTATCATTTGTACCGCAATCAGTACACGCACAATGCATGATTTCAAACTCTTTAAAACATCTCGGTTACCTATCAAAAAAGAGACAAAAGTATCTGTAGACACGGGTTATCTTGGTATAACATCTTTGCATCCTAATACGGATATTCCAAAGAAAAAAAGCAAGCTACATCCACTTAGTATGGAGGATAAAATTATCAATAAAGCAAAAGCATCCCTACGCATTGTCGTTGAACATATTAATGCAAAAATAAAGACTTTTAAAATGCTTGGAGAAAAGTATCGTAACCAGCAGAAAACGATTTGGATTACGCTTTAATTTGATCTGTGCTTTGATTAATTTTGATCGTGGTTTTAGGATTATTTGATGGGTTATGAAAGAAGTCTAATGGTCATTTTAGCGTTTTCCATTCGCGATCTTGGTATCAAAAATGCGGAAGAGAAAGCACAAATCATTGCGGATTTGGTTCAAGATGGACTCTCCGCGCATATGCTCAGTGGCACGATGGATCAAAGAGAGTTTTTTCTCAATAAAATCAGCACTGCCAAAGGAGTCGAAGCACTTTGGGTGGTTCGTAGTGAATCGGTCATCAAACAGTTTGGAAAAGGCTTCAATAACGAAGTGGTTCGCGATGGAATCGATGAAAAAACACTCCAAACAGGACTCGTTCACAAACAAAACGAAGAGAGTTCACACAGTGCAAAACTGCGCATCAGCACCCCTTACATTGCCAAAGAGAATGGCTCACCTAACTGTATGCAGTGCCACCAAGCCAAAGAGGGTGAAGTTTTAGGCGCGATCAGCATTGTGTTTAATATCAATGAAGTGCGCACCAACGGTGTTATCACCTCCTTAGGCATTTTGTTGCTTTCCATTTTCATTATGCTCTTCATTTTTTTCGTCATCAATCGTTCCATGAAGCCACTGATGGAGCTTTTCGATTCGATTACCTTTGTGATGAATAAGGCGCAAGAGGGTGACTACAGCAGACGCGTTCGCTTTAGCGGTAGCGACAAAGAGTGCCACAATGTGATGTTTTGGATCAATTCACTCCTTGAAAAACTTGAAAATACACTCAATGACATTGAAGTCACCGTTAAAAAGTTTTTAGCCCTTTCACCCAACCATCAACCTGACCTTCTTTTGGATGCACAAGCAATTGTGCACGAGCTCTCCGACATTTATCAGTTTAAACGCACCATCGAATTTGATGAAGACAAAGAGCAGGTGTATCGACGTATTGGTTCTATTTTACAGCACGATTTGGGGCTTGAAGATTTTGTCTTAATCGAATCAGGCAAAGATGCGATCAACCCAACCATTGTCTTTGATGCTTCCAGTCAAAAGCGTACCATTGACCCGACGTGTAGGGCACTTCGCACCAAACAAGCCGTTTATTCCGATCAGTTTAGAAATATCTGCGAATCGTGTGACTCCTGTGCGCATCATTTGTGCATTCCGTATCTGATCAGCAGTGATTTTGAACTTTTGCTTAGCATTTGGACCACGACACCTGAAGCGTTAGCGCACACCAAAGAGCAACTGCCTAAAATTCAAAACTACATCGACGCCGCACGCCCAGAGTTGGTGAGTAAAAACCTGACGGAAATTTTAAAAATCTCCTCTACCACTGACGCGTTAACAGGACTTTACAACCGAAAATACCTGGATGAGTACATCGAAAAAGCGCTCTCTCAAGCCAAACGCAATGGCATTGTGTATGGTATTTTGATGATCGACATTGACTTTTTCAAAATGGTCAACGACACCTACGGACACGATGTTGGGGATCGCGCTATCAAGGCTTTATCACACATCCTCAAAGAGAATATCCGAGAAGCCGATACCGCCTTTCGCTTTGGTGGCGAAGAGTTTTTGATCTTGCTGTATGAATGTGAAGAGACCATGGTCGAAAATATCGCCAATAAAATACGCATGGCCTTTGAAAAAACACCGATTCAATCCAATAATGGAGCGACCTTTAACAAAACACTCAGTGTGGGTGTATCGATTTTTCCGAAAGATTCAGACTCTATTTGGAAGTGCATTAAGTTTGCAGATATTGCGCTTTATAAAGCAAAAGACAGTGGTCGTAACTGTATTAAACGTTTTGAACTCAATATGCTTGATGAGCAAGAGCTCAAAAACGCCTTCTAACACGCCTGTATGAAATTTTACCGCGTCTATGTTGAGCTCACCAATATTTGTGGGCTCAAATGCAGCTTTTGCCCGCCTCAAGTCATCCCATCGCAGTCGATGTCGCCTGCTTTTTTTGAGCATATCTTAGACGAACTTGCTCCCTACACGAAGGAGATTGCGTATCACATGGGGGGCGATCCACTTACGCTTTCGCAGTTAAAAGCCTATTTGGATCTTACATGTAAAAAGAATTTTAAAGGCGTGCTCACGACCAGTGGCTACTATTTGGGCAAACATGACCTTCACACGCTGATGCACCCAGCGCTCAAGCAGATCAATATTTCACTCAACAGCTACAATAAAAACAGTATGCCGCTCTCGTTTGAAGCGTACATGGAGCCTATTATTGCATTGTGCAGGCTTAAGAGGGAGCAAAATCCAGACCTGTTTATCAACCTTCGTGTCTGGAATATGGACGCCTCTCAAAGTGAAAAAACCTTCAATGAAAGGCTCTTTGCTTACCTTGAAACCGCCTTTGACATCCCTTTACATGTAAAGCGTCTTTATGAAGAGAAACCTCGCTCCATCAGGCTTGAGAGCAAGATTCTGCTTCATTTTGATCATTACTTTGAATGGCCCTCCTTAGACTCTTCGCATCACTCGGAAGGAAAATGCTTAGGACTGAGCTCACATTTTGGTATACTCTCTAACGGAGCCGTCGTGCCGTGTTGTTTAGACAAAGATGGGGTGATGGAGCTGGGGAATTTACATATAAACTCACTGAAAAGCATTTTAGAAACCCCAAGGGTTCATGCCATCATTGACGGATTTAAACACCACAAAGCTGTGGAGCCTTTATGCCAAAAATGCCACTATAAACACCGATTTGAGGAGAACGAATGAGCGAAAAACTTTACGAAAATAGCTATTTTTATATTTTACGTGAAAATGCCACGATTCCGTGGGTGAAAATTTTTACACAACATCCTTACAAAGAGCTCAGCGATTGCGATCCTGAAACCCAAGCAGCCCTGCTAAAAGCGATGCTCGTTGTTGAAGAGACGATGCGTTTTTACTACAATCCTAAAAAAATCAACATTGCGATGTTTGGCAATTATGTCCCACACCTGCACATTCACATCATGGCACGGTTTGAAGAAGATTCACACTTCCCTGAGTCGATGTGGGGCGTTAAGCAGCGTGAATCAACCCTGTTTCTACCGAGTTTTGAGAACTTTGTGACCATTTTACACAGCAAGTTAGCCTCCTAGGCGTACTTTTGGGTAGAATTTAATCTCCCTTTTGCTAAGCTTTTTGGAAAAAATTTAAACTAATTATAAAGATACTGAATGAAAAAAATCTCTCTGGGCCTTTGTCTGTTACTTTCAACGTACGCATTTAGCGCAAATTTACACTACTCACTGATCAAAAAAGAGAGTGGCAAAGAGGGCAGCACGCTCCTCATTATTGGAGGTATTCATGGCGATGAACCTGGTGGCTATTTTGCACCTATGCTTCTTGCTAAGCATTATAAAATTGAGAGTGGCAATCTTTGGGTCGTGCCAAACCTCAACTTCGACAGCATCGTCAAAAACGCGCGTGGTATTAACGGCGATATGAACCGTAAATTTGCCAAAATGGAACCCAAAGATAAAGATTTTGAGATCGTGACAGAGATCAAAAAACTGATCCTTCATCCCAAAGTCGACTTAACACTCAACCTCCATGATGGTCAAGGGTTCTACCGTACTCGCCAAATCAACAAAGATTTTAACCCAAAAGCGTGGGGACAAGCAACCATCATCGATCAGCAAAACATGCCCAATGCCAAATACGGAAACCTTGCAGAAATCGCTAAAAAAGTCAATCAAGAGACCAACGTGGATCTCATTGAAGACGTGCATGAATTTAATGTGAAAAACACCAACACCAAAGAGCAAGATAAGGCGATGCAACAAAGCCTAACCTACTTTGCGATTACCAATAACAAACCCGCTTTTGCGATTGAAACCAGTAAAAACATCACCGATCTTTCGCACAAAGTTTTTTACCAACTCAAAACCATCGAAAAATTTATGAACGAAATGAATATCAAATATACACGCTCGTTTGAGTTATCGCAAGAGACCATCAAGAAACTTTTGAGTGATGATGGCATACTGGAGATTCCACCGACCAAAATTACACTTGATCTTGCAACGCTGAAGCCTTATATTAAATTCTTCCCCATGAGTAAAGGCACATTGGTCTATAATAGTACCAATCCTCTTGTTGCTGTGCTTAAAGAGAAAGATGAATACAAAATCATGAATGGCAACATCTTGGTTTCAAAACTCAAGCCTGACTTTTTTGAGTTTGATGAATCGTTAAACAGCGTTGGATTGATCATTGATGGTAAAAAAATCAGTGCTAAAATTGGCTCACTCATCCGTGCGAAAAACAGCTTTCAAGTTGAGTCCATTAACGGATACCGTGTGAATATCATTGGGTATTCTAAAAACGGTGTCACCAATGAAGTGGGAATTAAAGTAGAACCGAAAGATTTCATCCAAAGCTACGCAATTGATAAAGATGAAACCACCTATATGGTACAATTTTACAAAGATAAAAAGTTTTGCGGTATGATCAATATTAAATTTGAAGATGAGAAAAAAAGCAAAAAATAGCCTTCCGTAGTATTAAAAAAGGAGCGCCATGTGAGTACCTATGTCGGTAGGCAACCGATTTTTGACAAAGAGGGTGTATGCTTTGGGTATGAGCTCCTCTACCGCTCATGCGATGCCAACAATGCAGCAACCTTTCAAGACAATGCCAAAGCCACGGCACGCGTCATTGTAAACCTCATTCACAATATTGGATTGGCTCCTATTATTGGTACTAAGAAAGGATTTATCAATGTTGATGAGACGATGCTCTTTAGCGATGCGATTTTGCTGCTTCCTAAAGAGTACTTTGGTTTTGAGATCTTAGAGCATACCAAAGTCTCTCTCGCCCTTTATGAGCGCGTCAAACACCTTCATTCGCTTGGGTATCATTTTTCACTGGACGATTTTGACTGCAGTGATACGATGATCAAAAACTATGAGCCCCTTTTCCCGTACATTGAGATCATTAAAGTTGACATTCAAGCCATCACACTTCCCAATCTTTCAGAGTCCGTTGAGAAGATTCAAAAGTACAACATCCCTCTTTTAGCCGAGAAAATTGAGACGCATGAAGAGCATGAAGCCTGCTTACAACTACCTTTTCAGTTTTTCCAAGGTTACTTTTTTGAGCGACCTATCATCTTAAGCGGTCGTAAAATCGAACCCTATACGGAAAATGCGTTAAGGCTGATCACCTGTATTCAAGAAAACAGCGATGTTGTCTTCATCTCTCATAAATTTGCAACCTGCCCTGATCTTGTTTACAACTTGTTGCGCCATGTCAACTCTGGTGCGTACCATTTTAAACAAAAGATTACCTCCATTAAGCAAATGGTAACCCTTTTAGGCCCTCAAAAAATCACCTCATGGTTGGGACTTTTCCTCTATGGAACCCCACACAACCGCCCTTTTGGCACAGAGATCTTTAACAACGCCAAATTTCGTGCCAAAGTGATGGAGGAACTCACCCTTACATGTAAAAAACCCGAACTTGCCAACAAAGCCTTTTTAACCGGCAGTCTCTCGTTGATTGACGCGTATCTGAGCATCCCGATGTATGAGTTCTTAAACCATGTTCAGCTGGATGACGAGATCAAAACGGCGCTACTTTTTCGAGAAGGCTATTTAGGAGAGTTACTCAACATTAGCATTGAGATGAACCATGCGAATGATGCAGAAGAGATTCTTAAAACACTCAAAGACAACCCTTGCTTTAGTGCGAAAGAGCTTTATGAAGCCTGCATGAAAGCCACGATCTTTGTCGAAGAGAGTGAGCAAGAACATGAAAATTAAGGAGATAAGATGGAGATAGTCATTTTTTATTGTACCCGTTGAGGCTATATGCCACGAGCTTTCCGTGTGAAAGATGAAATTTTAAGTGCGTACCCCAAGGCCAATGTATCGTTAAGTCCCAAAACAGGCGGTTTTTTTGATGTTGTCGTCAATGAAAAAACGCTTTTTTCAAAAACAGAGAAAATCGGCACCACCATGGAGCGTTTTCCTGAAAGTGGCGAGATCGTTTTATTGCTTCAAAAAGCAGGTTTTTAACCTTTACATGTAAAGGCTTCTATTATTTTTTTAAAAGGTTTATCGTGGGTTATTTGACAAGCTATTGTGTACGATTTGCCTATTTTTTAGAGGCGTCAGCTCGTTACCATCGCGCCAAAGAGTTTTGCAGGATGGTTTTAGAACACCAACATTCCAAGCTCAAATTTTATTTCGATATTTTTATGGTTGTTTTGGTAGTCATCAGTGTTTTGTTTCTTCTGTATGAAGTCAAACATCCAGATGGTCACCCTTTTTTAGATGCGTTTGTGCAGTTCTCTTTGGTGATATTTATCATTGAATACCTGCTACGTTTTTGGATTTACTCCGATAGTCACAAACTCTTTTTGGAACGTTATGAGTATGCGATTAACAACAACCTTCCGTTTTCGCTCCGCCAAACCCTGTTTACGATTGTAAAGAAAAAAGTGGAATACATCCTCTCACCTATGGCGATTATTGATCTTTTAGCGATTCTGCCAAGTTACCGTCCACTGCGTTTTTTGCGTATTTTTCTTCTTTTTAGAATTTTTAAACTCTTCCGTTATGCCAGAAGTATGAAAACATTCACAGCGATCATTACGGAGAAAAAGTTTGAACTTTTTACCTTAGCGATCTTTGCCAGCTTCGTTATTTTTACAGGAAGCTCCGCCATTTACATCTTTGAAACACACCAAAATCCGAAGATCAACACCCTATTTGATGCGCTCTACTGGGCGATTGTCACGATGGGAACGGTAGGATATGGCGACATTGTTCCTGTGACGACCGAGGGAATGGTTGTTGCGATGATTCTCATCATTTTAGGCATTGCCACCATCGCTTTTTTAACATCCATCATCGTCTCTTCGTTTCAAAACAAACTGATCGAACTGAAAGAGAGTCGCCTTTTCTCTGAGATTGAAAAACTGGAAAACTATATTGTTATTTGTGGCTATGGACGTGTTGGAGAAGTGGTTGCGAAGATGTTGCATGAAGATGGCTATAAACTGGTCATTATCGATAATGATGATGAGAAGATAAAGCTGGCACAGCAACGTGGACTCATCGGTATTGTTGCTGATGCTTCCAAGAGTCGCATTTTAGGAGAGCTAGGTGTTGGTCAGCGTGCATCACAGATTATTTGTGCAACCAACAGCGATGAGCTCAATGTCTTTATCACCCTGACCGCTAGAAGCCTGAGTAAACAGATTATTATCATTGCACGTGTGATCAAAAATACCCATAAAAAGAAGTACTTTTTAGCAGGGGCTAACTACGCGTTTAGCGCTGATGAGACGATAGGACTTATGGGAGCACTTTACATTACGCAACCGATTTCCTATGTAGCCCTTGATGAGATGGTGACTGAAAACACGGGTGTTGTTTTTGATATGCTGCCTATTCACGAACATGCTTATTTTGTCGACAAAGCCCTTGAAACACTGGAACTTCAAGAAAAGCATCTGATCCTTTTTGGGATTTTGCGCAAAGAGTCTGAGCCTTCTTTTCAGTTCAATCCAAGTCCTAGTTTTGTGCTTCAAACCCATGATATTCTGATTGTTATGGGTCGTAAACACCATATTAATGTACTGCGAAAGATGAATGAAAAAGGAAGCATGCGATGAGAGAAAGTAAAATTCTCCTTTTTGGTTTTAGCCGATCTGCCATTGAAATTGGAGCCAGACTTAAAGCGCAAGGGTTAGCATTTATCTGTATTGACAATGACGCAAGCTTTCTGCCTAAAGCTAAAAAACTAGGGTTTGAACTGCTGATTGCAGACTACAGTGATGACGAAACGCTTTTGAGTCTGGGCATTGGAGAGGATGTCAGCTTTGTTTTCACCCTTTTTGATGAAGATGTTCACAATGTCTTTTTAACCCTCTCTATTCGATCTTTAGATCCAAAAGTGCAAATTATCTCTACGACACACACCAAAGATGCCATTCATAAGCTCGAAATTGCAGGTGTGAGTACCATTTTAGACCCGTATCAGATTTGTGGAAAACGCATCTATAAACTTATCACACAGCCTGAGATTATGCAGGTGATTGATGCAACCATTTTTGGTGAAGAAGATATTAATATGGAGCAGATCACCATCACAGCCCATTCACCGCTTAATGGGTTACTGCTCAATGAGTGTTACCCCATCGAGCGTTACAATATGCTACTCATTGGCTTGCACGATAAAGAGCTCAAAAAAGAATTTCTCTTCATTACAGAAGGACACAACCATAAATTAGATCATGGCGATATTTTAGTTGTGATTGGTCAAAGTGCTGAGATTGAGCGCTTTAGAATGGATTTTAGTCTATAAAAGCGGCACGATCAAAAAAAGTGTCCCCACACAGGCTAAGGTCTCAAGCGTCGTAATGGAAGCCATCAAAGAGACATCGCCACCCAGTTCGCGCGCTAAAATATGCGAAGAAGTCGCCGTTGGCATCGAAGCAAACAAAATGGCAATGCTCAAACTCATACCAGAGAGTCCAAACAAAAGCGATAACCCATAAGCAATCATAGGAAAGAGAACAAGTTTTGCCACGGTTGAGACAACGAGCTCTTTTTTAGCCTCTTTCAGATACTTAAGCTCCAACCCCACACCCACAGACAAAAGTCCCATAGGAAGGGCTGCATGACTGAGGATGGAGACACTTTTTAGAATGAAAAGAGGCACTTCCACACCCGTCATATTGATCAAGCCACCTATCGCACATGCACCAATCAAAGGATTTTTAATGATCGTTTTGAAAAACACCATCAGTGAAAATTTTCCCTCACGCAGGTAAATGGCAAAAATAGAGATGCACAAAACATTGATAAACGGAATGGCAAAAGCGATCACAATGGCGGCTAAAACCAACCCCTCAGCTCCGTAAACTGCATTGACAAGGGCTAAAAAAACATAGGTATTAAAACGAATGCCTCCTTGCACGATCGAGGTAAACGCCCTATTTTCAAAATGGAGGATGAGATTTAGAAGGATCAAAATCACCAAGATGGCAAAAATGCCTCCCAGTGAAGTTGCAACCAGAGAGATGGTGTACGTCAGATCGATTTTGGCAACGGCTAACTCATACACCAAAAGAGAAGGCATCAGAACATAATAGGTGAACTTATCCATCTTAGGCCAAAAATCCGTTGAAGGAAATTTGGCATGCTTAAATGCATACCCCGCAAAGATGATCAAACAGATCGGTAAAAGAGCACCCAGTACATAATTCATGCTTATCCCTTAAATCGAAATTCCTCAGCCATTAAAATCGTTTTGAGTTTTTCGCGACACTCGCCTTGAAACTCCATCCACGCTTCTTTACATGTACCGCCACTACCAAGCTTCTTTTTGACCAAAGAGCAGAGCTTTGTTAGCGCTTCTTTCTCCAGAAAAAAAGGACCCACGATCGAGACAGGTTTACCTTGACGTTTTTCCATTTTTAACACTAAAAAATGCTTTGGTGGCAGTTTGATCTCGTGAGCAGTTGAGGAAGCTTTTTCTTCCTCAAACTGCCATGCGGTATCATGATCTAACGCAGAGCCGATGGAAAAGAGAGATTTATTTGCCATACGTCTCTCTAAAGGCTTCGTAATCACCTTTAAAATCAATCATCGTTCCATCAGGATGAAGCTCAATGATGCGGTTTGCAAACGCGTCAATAAGCTCCCTATCGTGCGTAACGCAGATAACATTACCTGGGAATTTAAAAAGCCCCTCGCCCAGAGCGATAATCGCTTCAAGATCAAGGTGGTTATCGGGCTCATCAAGGACTAAAAAGTTACCTCGTTGCAGCATCATTTTAGAGAGCATCATACGGTGTTTTTCACCACCACTGAGCTGACTCACACTCTTTTTTTGCTCCTCACCCGAGAAGAGCATACGCCCTAAACACTTTCTAATTTCGTCCAAATCTTTTTTATCATCGTACTGTTGCAACCACTCAAAGAGTTGAAAATCTCCAGTGATCATATCGGTAGCATTTTGAGGAAAATAGCTCGACGTGATCGTAGCACCCCATTTTACACTGCCCGTATCGGAGTCGAGTTGTTCCATTAGGATGTTGCACAGTGTCGTTTTACCAACACCATTGTGTCCAATGAGAGCAATTTTTTCACCTTTTTCCACTTTGAAGCTGATGGTGTGAAGTACTTTTTGATCTCCATAACTCTTCTCGATGCCTTCGACGTCTAAAACTTCATTGCCGATGTCACGTCCCATGCGAAACACAATGCTTGGATCTCTGCGTGAAGAGGTTTGGATGTCTGCAATGTCGAGTTTTTCAAGTCTTTTTTGACGTGAAGTGGCTTGTTTGGCTTTAGACGCATTGGCAGAGAAGCGTCTTACAAACGCTTCAAGATCTTCTTTCTCTTTCAATTTCTTATCGCGATCGGTCTCTTGCTGTTTCGCAATCAAGTTAGCCGCTAAATACCACTCATCATAATTCCCTGAAAATTCACGAATTTTCTTAAAATCGACATCTAAGATGTTGGTCACAACCGAGTTAAGGAAGTGTCTATCGTGCGAGATAACAACCATCGTGCCTTCATGGCGAATGAGTTGCTCTTCTAACCACGAGATCGCTTCAAGGTCTAAGTTGTTGGTAGGCTCATCGAGAAAAAGGACGTCAGGTTTTGGGTAGAGCACTTGGGCAAGCAAAATCTTAAATTTATCGCCTCCGGTGAGTTCACTCATTAACGTCTCTTGGGCATCCACAGGAAAACCTAAAGAGGCCAAAATCTTCTCGATATTCACTTCCACTTCATACGTCGGATCTTCTTCCGCACAGATGATCTCAAGCTCGGCTAAACGGTCATTGACCTTTTCATCGGAAAAATCACCTGTAACATACAAATGCTCTTTCTCTTTAATCGCATCGTACAGTCTTTTGTTACCGTACATAACGGCATCTTTGAGTGTAAACTCTTCAAAAGCGTACTGATTTTGATTTAAAACGCCGACACGAAGACCATTTTCAATCGAAATATTGCCGCTCGTTGCATCAATTTGCTTCGACAAAATTTTCAAAAAGGTTGTCTTACCTGCACCATTAGCACCGATAAGTCCGTAACGTTTGCCTTTGTCAAGCTTTAAACTAATATTTTCAAATAAAAGCTGATGCGCAAAACGCATCGTTAGATTGTTCACTTCGACCATAGATTCTCTCTTTGTTTTTCGCGGATTATAGCACTATGTTGCTTGTTTCAAAATTTAGCATACCCAAAGTCTCCTACTCTCTTAAAAGAAACCCTTGGTCTTTTGGTTCAAAAGATGTTACAATTAAAAATGCTTGAACCTTTTTTAAAGGATATTTCGTGGCAATTTTCAAAAAAAACATTTGGCTTATTTTTTATGTTTTAGCACTAACCGCTACCCTGTTCTTTTTCATCATCTCCTATTTCAAATGGCAAAATACCTACCTCAAATACCAGACATCACAAGAAAATATCGTTGAACTTATGGCAAATGCGACATACTCTTTGTTTGACACGCAAGAGCGGTTGATGGATATATTAGGCGTTACCCTTCGTGAAGACGAGCACTATCTTTATAATTTCCAAGGCATCGAAAAACATGTCAACTCTTTATTGCAAAACCCAGATGTTCTTGCCTTTGGTGTGACAACGCCTGAGGGTGATTTTATTTACGGCAGTTCGCATAAAGATCCAACTAAAATCCCCAATATTGCCAACCAGCCAGATAGCCGTGACTCTTTTTCAGAAGCACTTTCGTACGAAACCATGGTTTTTGGACGAACCTATTTTTCACCAGCGGTTCAAAAATGGGCGATGCCGATTCGTAAAACGGTTCGTGACGAACAAGGACGTCCTCTTTTTGTGATGACAACACTGTTTAAACTAACCAGCACCTTTGATCGGTTGATCAACAGTGTACGTCATCGCCAAAACCTGATTGTCTCAATCATTAGAGACAGTGATCTTTTTCAACAATACAACTCTCTAGGACAAAATGAATACAACCTCACCTACCAAACACCTTTTCCCAAAGCGTCGATGGAGCGTATGTTTGAGACCATCTTTGACATCTACCACCTCACGCCCCACGATCTCAAAAAAGATGAACCCCTTGTCTCTTTTCGGTATCAAGACGGCCAAGGGGTGGAGTATCTCACCTCCATCAAATACAATAAAACCTATAAACTCTGGATCGTTGTTCACACCTATGTAGATACCATTATCGAAGATTTTCTCCAAACACTCGCACTCTATTTTGCTGTGTTTATCACCTCTGGTGGACTTTTTTTCTTCCTCTTTCACTTAATCGCAAATGCAGAGGAGAAGCGTCGTAATGACCTTTTGTATCAAGCCACCTACGATCAGCTTACCACCCTTCCTAATCGTAGCTACCTGCATCAAAACATTTTTAACTGGGCCTATAAAAATGCACCTGCCTTTAGCCTTTTTTACATCGATATGGACCATTTCAAAAATATCAATGACAGTTTTGGGCATCAATTTGGAGACTATGTTTTAGTGGAAATCGCCAAACGCTTAAAAGGGATGCTGCCAGTAGATGCAGACGTCATTCGCTACGGTGGCGATGAATTTGTGATGATGACGCATCTTTGTGAGCGCCAAGAGTTGCTCTTTTTTGCGACACAGCTTATTGAGGCACTCTCCCGTCCGTATGATGTGCAAGAGCTTCACTTTAATATCGGTGCTAGCATTGGTATTGCCATTTACCCAGATCATGGGCAAAGCCTTGATATGCTGCTGCGCGCTTCGGATATTGCGCTGTATGAATCCAAGAAAATCAAAAACAGCGCGCATATTTTTGCCAATGCCATGCAAGAGGGATTTTTAAAAAATGTCCACATTGAGCAAGAACTTCGCAAAGCGATGGCGCATCATGAGCTCTTTATGGTGTATCAACCCCAGATGGATATCAAAGGCTCGGTTTATGGGGTTGAAGCACTGATACGGTGGAACAGTCCTAATTTGGGTCTTGTTCCACCCAATGACTTCATTCCTTTAGCCGAAGCTTCGGGACTTATGCCTAAAATTGGGCGTTTTATTGTTGAAACGGTCTGTTTGGAGATACAAACGTTACACAAAATTTTGCAACACCTGTTCCAAGTCTCTATTAATATTTCGGTACGTCAGTTCATGGACGCTGGATTTTTGGAGCATCTTCTTCAAACCATTGAACAAACACAGCTGCGTTCTCTTTCCATCACACTGGAAGTGACTGAAAATCTTTTCATTGAAGATGTTCACGCGCTTTTACCACTTTTAGAGCAGATTAAAGCGATGGGCATTCACATCTCCATGGATGACTTTGGCACAGGATATTCCTCTTTAAGCATGTTACGCAAACTCCCCATAGATGAGCTCAAAATCGATAAAAGCTTTGTCGATGAGATGTTTGAAGATGATGCAGCGCAAAAGATGGTGCAAAATATCATCGCCATTGGAAAAAACTTTGGCATGCACATTGTCGCAGAGGGCGTTGAGACAAAGGAGCAAAAAGAGCTTTTAAGCGCATTTGGGTGTGATCGTTTTCAAGGATACTACTTTGCAAAGCCCCTTCCCAAAGAGGATCTTCTGAAATTTCTTCAAGAAAACAGCTTTACATGTAACGTATAATACTTCACTGTTTTACATGTAAAGAAATAAGGAGTAAAAGCATTCTTGAAGTAAACTATAAATTTTTAAACTACGCTATTTTCATGCTATATATTTAAGGTAGTATTCTCCATGAGAAGGGTGAATATCATAGCTAAGTCATTTGGCAATGATATAATTCTTAAATTGCTATTCTAGTTTATTTATTAAGATAAATATCCCTTAGAGGAACGTCTATGTCCAAAGTTCATAAATTCGTTATTACCAATCCCGATATGTGTATTGCCTGTAATGCCTGTATGAAAACATGTATTAAACATGCCTATATGCGTGGAAAACTCTCTAAAAAAAGACTCGATGTGCTTACACTAGAGAGCGGGAAAATGCCCAACCAGTGTCGTCAATGTGACGATGCCCCGTGTGCGAATGTCTGTCCAACCGGTGCGCTTCGTATCGCCAATGCGTGCGTTGAGCTGTGCGAAGAAATTTGCATCGGCTGTAAACTCTGTACGATTGCGTGTCCTTATGGCGCGATCAACATCGATGCAGAATTCCCTCCTTCCATTATAGAAGAAGTGGAGCGCCACTTGGAAGCAGGTTGCATCAGTGGGCTCAAAAGCATTGCCATCAAATGCGATATGTGCGATGGTATCGAAAGTGGACCTGCCTGTGTAAGTGTCTGTCCAACGGGTGCACTGGTGATGATTGACCCAGTGCTAGGTGAATGCAAATTTGGCAAAAAAATCAAAGGCGATCTGGCACCTTTTTTAAAAGCGGTTGTACCAGATGTTACATTTGAAAACATCCCTGCACCTGAGGTCAAAAAACCAAAAGAGCCTAAACCCGCACCAACCCCTACGGAAACGTCAGAAACCAATCAAGAGGAAGCATAATGCAAACAATATACACTCTCTTTTTGTTAACCTCCCTTCTTTCCCTAGCTCTTTACAAAAAACCGCTCCTTGCCCAAAAGATAGGATTTGGTTTGGCCAGTCTCATTTCGCTTTATGCAGCGATTTTTTTCTTCTCTCATCTTGGTGAAACGATGACATGGAAATTACCAGGGAATTTTATCAGCTCACCTCTTTTTAGACTGGATTCAATTGGAATGTTCTTTAGCTTTTTGGTAAGTTTAATTGCATTTGCGGTTTCACTTTTTAGCTTTGATTATGCAAAGTTCTATGAAAAGAAAGCCAATTTAGCCGTTTTTGCGTCGCTCTTTAATGCGTTTATTCTCTCCATGCTCTTAGTCATTGCAAGCGATAATGTCTTCTCTTTTATGCTTTTATGGGAAATGATGACATTAATATCCGCACTCCTGATTTTAATTAATAGACTTCTTTCATAACCCATCAAATAATCCTAAAACCACGATCAAAATTAATCAAAGCACAGATCAAATTAAAGCGTAATCCAAATCGTTTTCTGCGGTTACGATACTTTTCTCCAAGCATTTTAAAAGTCTTTATTTTTGCATTAATATGTTCAACGACAATGCGTAGGGATGCTTTTGCTTTATTGATAATTTTATCCTCCATACTAAGTGGATGTAGCTTGCTTTTTTTCTTTGGAATATCCGTATTAGGATGCAAAGATGTTATACCAAGATAACCCGTGTCTACAGATACTTTTGTCTCTTTTTTGATAGGTAACCGAGATGTTTTAAAGAGTTTGAAATCATGCATTGTGCGTGTACTGATTGCGGTACAAATGATACGACAATTCACATCAATCACAATTTGTCCTTTGGCAGTATGACGCTTTTTCTTCCCACTGTAGCAACGCCATTGTCTTTTTTTGGGCGTTGCACTGGGCATTCAGTCGCATCAATGACAATATATTCAAGTTCAATTCCTCCCTCTTGATGCAATGCTTTTTTACCAGGTAATGAAGACTTCCCTGAATGTATCAGTACCGTTTCTACCTCTTTTATAATCCTTGATGCTGTTGGTTCACTAATCTCATAATCTAATGCCATATGTGCCACACTACGATATTCTCTATAGTATTCCAACATCAACAAAAGTTGCGTTTCTGGCAAAAGAAGATTTGGTCTTCCACCTTGTTGTTTCTTCTTCTCATGATACTCACTATAGACATCTAGCATCACCTCAGACGTCTCTTTTTTTACACCTACCAACCGTTTAAATTCCGCTGGTCTTATCTGTTTTAATCGTTCATATGTTTTCATCACCCTTTAAAGCAATTTTTAGACCTTTTGGGGGTTATGAAAGAAGTCTAATGATGGTGAGGGTGCTGGGAAAAAAGTTATGATTTACCTAGGAATTGCCCAAATTGGAGCCTCTTGTTTAATGGTTGCGCTTTTAATTATGGCAAGTTTTGCAGGCAGTTTTGAGTTTAGTAAGTTTGCAGATCTCAACATTGGTTTTGGCATGAGCATCACACTGTTCACCTTGCTTCTTGTCGGTCTTGGTTCTAAAGCAGGTATGTTTCCTTTCCATGTATGGTTGCCTTTAGCGTACTGCCAATCTCCTTCAAATGCCTCAGCACTGATGAGTGGTGTTATGATCAAAGTAGCACTCTTTGCGTTTATCAAATTTTCGCTCCTTTTACCACAGTTTGCTCAGTTTGGTTATATCTTACTCTTCATGGGAGCACTCAGCTGTATCTTTGGAATTATCTATGCACTCGCTTCCAACGACTACAAAGCGTCTATCGCGTACAGTTCATGTGAAAACGTCGGCATCATCTTTTTAGGATTGGGTGGCGCTTTTTACGGACTGGGTATCCATTCACCGCTTATTGCACTGATGGGCTTTATCGCAGCCTTTTTTCATATTTTGAACCATGCCGTTTTCAAGTCACTCCTGTTCATGTTAAGCGGTAATGTCTTCACAGCAACCAAAACACGCGATATGGACGCGCTTGGTGGACTTCATAAAAAGATGCCTATCACCTCTATCATCTTTTTTGTTGCCGCTATCTCCATCTGTGCACTGCCTCCACTCAATGGATTTGCAAGCGAATGGGTCATCTATAAAACAATGGTCATGGGCGGTATTGATGAAGGAGTTGCATCGCGCTTCTTCTTTACACTCGCCATCATCGCTCTTTCCATCACGGGAGCTATGGCTATTATGGCATTTTCAAAAATGTACGGCTCCGTTTTTTTAGGCATAGCTCGTAATACCAAATGCGTCGAAGAAGCCAAAGAAGTCTCCTTCATAAGACTTTTACCACTGGGTTTACTGGCAAGTCTTTGTGTGGGAATAGGCATTTTTATGAGTGATGTCGTGGGTATGCTCTCAAAGATTGTTCTAACATTGATACCCCAAACAAGTCAGAGTGTTTTTGGATTGATCTCCATGCCTATCATTATTTTGATTATGCTTCTATGCGCCATCATTCCATTTGTGTTCCTTTACCTCTTAAAGGCAAATCATACAGAAGTGAGAGTGACTGAGCCATGGGCATGTGGTTTTCTTTACAACAAAAATATGCAAATTGGTTCAAACTCTTTTACGGGTGATATCAAAAAAGCGCTCAGCTTTATTTTGAGGCACGAGCAAGAGATTAAGATTGATGGGTACTTTTCAAAAGCTGTCTATACGCAAAAAGTCCATGACCTCTTTTGGGATAAGCTTTATGCACCCGTGATTCATTCTGTCATGGTTATTGCTGATAAAATAGGTATCTTTCAAAATGGCAGAACCAATCTTTATGCGGGCTATATCTTGATTTATCTTTGTTTCGTACTCATCTTTGGGTATTACTATCTATAAAAGGGAGAATAAATGGACTTTTTTTATCTATTATTACAACTTATTTCAGCAATACTAGTCGCTCCTCTCTTTGATGGAATTTCAAGGAAACTAAGAGCCAAATTTCAATCAAGAGTAGGACCAAGCATCTTTCAAACCTACCGTGATCTTTTGAAACTGTTAAAACGTGGTCGTACAAAGTCGCACAGTACAAGCTATATCTATCAAATCGCACCTTATGTACTCTTTGTGAGTGCTGCAGCAATGTTTTGTGCTTTACCGATTGCGTATGACACCCATTCGGGTGCCTTATCACAGTTTTCTGATATCTTTGTCTTGCTCTATTTGGGTGCCCTTTTCCGATTTATGTTTATCGTTGCGGGTATCGATACTGCCAACCCTTTCGCAGGAGTAAGTGCGAGCAGAGAAGGAACGCTTGGTTTTTACACCGAAGAAATTGCCGTCATTTGTCTTGTCGTTGTCATGATGGGTACGGGAAGCACGAATCTAGCGTATATTACTACCTTGGTGCAAGAGGGTGATTATGGTTATGCTTTTCCTTCATTTTCAATTGCAGCAACCGCGTTTTTATGGGTCATGTATGTTGAAACGGGTCGAAAACCTTATGACTTGGCTGAAGCGGAACAAGAGCTTCAAGAGGGTGTTTTGGGTGAATATTGCGGTAAAGACCTTGCCATCATTGATGTAGCAATACTCCTTAAACAATTTACGATGCTGGGATTTTTCCTCGTCATTTTTATACCTTGGAGTTTTGAGAATCCGATTTTATCCTTGATTGCTTTCTTAGCTGAAGTAGGATTTCTTTATGTTATGGGCGTTTTTATTGATAACTTTGGACCAAGATTTACGGTCAACAATGGAATAAAAAGAACCATGCTCTTTGCTCTGGCTATTTCATGTACTTCATTATTACTCTATATTATGGGAATATAACTATGGCAAATATTAATATTATTGATATCGTTGCAGTGTTAATGATGGTCACGAGTTTTGCGGTATTTAGTTTAAGACAATACCGTCATAGCATTCAAGCGTATGCCGTGCAAACGCTTTTGTTGGTCATTATCTTTTTGGCTTTATATTTTAAATACGGCACGCATGAACTTCTTATCTGGGCAGTCACCGCTTTTGTGATCAAAGTGCTCTTTGTTCCTTTATATTTAATGAGCCTCGTCAAAAAACTGGGTCTTGTTGTTGAAGATGAACCTGTGGGTGGGTTTTTTATATCGCCTGTTGTAGCGCTTAGTTTTTCACTCGCAGTTGCCATGATGCTGTACAAAGTATTTATCCATTTTTCACTTTTTCAAGATGTCTTGCCACTTTATGCGGCTTCATTTATCTTTATGATGGGTATTTTTGGATTTATTTTGAGAAACTCATTTCTCAAACAAATTCTCTCGTACTGCCTCTTTGAAAATGGTATACACCTAAGCCTAGCGCTTATGGCATACAGTTCTCATGAGCTTGTTGAGATTGGTATTTTAACCGATGCTATCTTTGCGGTTTTGATTATGAGTGTTTTGGCGAAGCGATTTTATGCTGCTTATGGAAGTCTTGATACCTCCAAAGCCGTAAATTTAAGGGGATAAAATGGATATTTTAGTATTAATACTCACCGTACCTTTTGTTTTTGGTGTGATCATGTTTTTCATGCCACTTCATTTTAAGCTCTTACAAAGTCTCCATATTTTTTTAAGTGTGGTAGTTTCTACCATTTTGCTGAGTGCAGTGGGAAAAGTGGTCAATGGAGAAGAACTTTCTATTTTTCATAACTATATTTTCTTAGATTCCCTAGGCGCTATCTTTTTATCATTGATTGCAATTACTGGCTTACTGGTCAATGTCTATGCCACAACGTATATGAAGTGGGAGTTAGAAGATGGGCATATCGATATTAAAGAGGTCAAAAACTACTTTGCACTGAGTTTCATCTTTACATGGACAATGAGTTTAAGTGTCGTTTGTAATAACATTGCCTTTATGTGGGCAGCCATTGAAGCAACCACACTCGCTTCAGTATTTCTTGTAGCGGTTAAAAAAGATAAAAAATCCACAGAGAGTGGATACAAATACATCGTTTTATGTAGCATTGGTCTAGCGTTTGCCCTGTATGCAACGATATTACTCTTCTCAGCAGCCAATGGCAAAATTGATGGGGAAGCCATGCTTTATACCAATCTTCTTGCGAATGCTGCCAACTTAGACAGTGTGGCATTAAAACTTGTCTTTATCTTTGCACTCATTGGTTTTGGAACAAAAGCGGGACTTGCACCTACGCATACATGGTTACCCGATGTTCACGCAGAGGGTCCTGCACCAACGTCCGCCCTACTTTCAGGAATACTCTTAAAATGCGCCATGTTAGGTCTTATTCGTTACTATGCCATCGTCGCTAATGGGGTTGGTTTTGACTTTGTTCAAACCGTGATGATTGTCAGTGGCACACTTACTCTTTTTATATCTGCCTTCTTTCTTATTCGTCAACACAACGTCAAACGAATGTTTGCGTATCACTCCGTAGCCCACATGGGTGTTATCGCTTTTGGACTTGGTGTTGGTGGCGCTATCGGACTTTTTGCAGCTCTTTTTCACTGTGCGGCACACTCATTTACCAAAGCATTAGCTTTTTGTTCAACAGGCAATATTGCTCGAATTTACGGTACCAAAGATATGACAAAGATGGGTGGCATGATACGCATAGCACCGCTTACAGCAGTTTTGTTTGGTATTGCCATCTGTTCATTGGTTGGCGTTCCTGGATTTGCAATTTTTGTGAGTGAATTTTTGATTTTTAAAGCCGCCGCTATCGATGGATCATACATTTTAATGGGTATATTTGCTGTTGCCTTAGCTATTATTTTTATAGCTGACTTTTCACACTTCTTTTTAGCTTCGTTTGGTAAAGTAGAAGGAGAAGTGGTTCATAATAGTGAGATGAAATTCAGTGAAAATTTTCCATTGATTGCCTTAGCCATTTTGATTGTAGCATTTGGTATATGGCAATTTGATTCCTTTACGTTTCTTTTAGATGAGAGCGTTAAAACTATAATAAAACACTAACTAGGAATTCCAATGAAATGCGATAAATTTATAGAAGCTCTAGGCACTAGAGTAAAAATTTTAGAAGTCACCAGGCAATGCGACGATCAAGTCACCGCCTTGGTTGAACTAAATGACCTTCCTGAAGCAGTTCGTTTCTTATATTACGATATGGGTGGCTATCTCACAACCATGGTTCCAAATGATGAGCGAAGCATCAATAAACACTATGCACTCTATTATGCTCTCTCTATGGAGGGTGGGAAAATGTTTGAGGGTGATGAGATAGCGCAAGATGAAAAATGTTTTGTCACCATCAAAACGCTCATCTCGCCTGATAGCCTTGTTTACCCCTCTGTTACGCCATTGGTTCCTGCTTGTGTTTGGTATGAAAGAGAAGCCTACGATATGTTTGGACTCGTAGCAGAAGGGTTGCCTGATAAAAGGCGTTTGGTACTCAGTGATGATTGGCCAGATGATCTTTTCCCACTACGAAAAGATGCAATGGACTACCGATACCGCCCTGATATGAAAGATCATTATATGGAACCTGAATATGAGTTCCTAAGACCTGAAGGCTCAGGAATCATTGACGTGCCTCTAGGACCTTTGCATATCACGGCTGATGAGCCTGGACATTTTAGACTTTTTTGCGATGGCGATACGATTATTGATGCCGATTATAGACTCTTTTACCAACACAGAGGCATGGAAAAACTCGCTGAAAACCGTATGAACTATGACCAGATGGGCTATTTGGCTGAGCGTGTGTGTGGCATCTGTGGTTATGCCCATGCCATTGCGTGTATTGAAGCGGCTGAAAAAGCGATCAACTTAGAGATCCCAGCTCGAGCGCAAGCCATTCGTGTGATCTGTTCAGAAATTGAACGTCTCCACAGCCATTTGCTCAATATCGGACTGGCGTGTGAAGTAACAGGTAACTACAACGCGTTCATGCACATTTTTAGAATCCGTGAATACTCTATGAAACTAGCAGAACTGGTTACGGGTGGACGAAAAACCTATGGTAACGTGGTTATGGGTGGACTTAGACGCGATATCACCGGCGTTGAGATCAAAGAGAGCTTACGCATCTTACAAATCATCGAAACACAAGTTGATGAAGTCTGGGATGCTGTTATGGATGACAAACGCCAAATGAGCCGTTGGAAGGGTGTGGGTATCCTTGATAAACAAGTAGCGCGTGATTTCTCACCTGTGGGGCCTAATATCAGAGGAAGTGGAATCAAGCGCGATACCAGATATGACCATCCGTACGACTTTTTCAAACAGATTCAATTTGATGTAGCCGTTGTCGAAGGTGGTGATGTGTTTGCTAGGGAGATGGTTCGTTATATGGAGCTTAAAAGCTCTGTTTCTATCATTCGCCAATGTTTTGAACTTATGCCACAAACACAAATCATCGTCGATCCAAAATTCCATGTCAAACCTGAAAACTACGCTTTAGCGTATGTGGAAGCACCAAGGGGAGAGAATGTTCACTGGATTATGCAAGGTAGTGCGCAAAAGGTCTTTCGTTGGAGATGTAGGGCTGCTACGTATAATAACTGGCCAAGCCTTCGCTTTCAGTTCCGTGGAAACAATCTTGCCGATGCCGCCCTCATCGTGTGCAGCCTAGATCCGTGTTATTCGTGTACAGAGCGTGTAACGGTTGTCGATATAAAAAGTAAAAAAAGTAAAATTTTGACCAATGACGATTTGAAAAATTTCGCTAGGACACAAAAAGACAGTCCGCTAAAGGATTTAAGATGATGAAACTTCTTGATATCAGCAAAAAATACGGTGAAATTACCCATAAATATCCGTTTGAACCTTATAAAGTTTCGGATAATTTCAGGGGGAAACCCGCCTATATCTTTGATTTGTGTATTGGCTGTGCGGCGTGTGGTATAGCGTGTCCCTCCAATGCCATAACGGTTCAATTTAACGACGATAAAAGTAAGCTTGTTTGGGAGTTTGACTGTGGACGTTGTATCTTTTGTGGTAGATGCGATGAAGTTTGCCCAACAGGTGCGATTAAGCTCAGTGAAGAGTTTGAACTTGCCGTCAAATTTGATAAATCAGCCCTGATTCAAAGAGGCGAACTTGATACCCAATATTGCACGACATGTCACAAGCCCTTTAGTGCTAAGAGACTGGTGAAGTATAGCTTTGAGTGTTTAAGCAAAGCCAATGTCAGTGAAAAAAGGCTTGAAGAGGCTAAAAATTATCTGTGTATGTGTCCTACATGTAAAAAAACTGCTACGGTTGCAACCTTTACCAGTGGCAAAGAGATGGTGATAGAATGAAAACGTATGAAATACCAAACGAAATCGAACTTGCCAATACGTTAGAGCAAAAACTTGAGCTTTTAAAGCAGATAGGCAGAAGTTTTAGTGTTTTCCGTATCGACTGTGGCAGTTGCAATGGCTGTGAAATCGAGATTTTTGCTGCCATTACACCGCTTTGGGATCCTGAGCGCTTTGGTTTTAAACTGGTTGCTAACCCAAGACATGCCGATATTTTACTCTGTACGGGGCCTGTAACACGTCAAATGTATTACCCACTCCTTCGTGCTTATGAAGCAACGCCTGATCCAAAAATTGTTGTAGCACTGGGTGCGTGTGGTGTAACAGGCGGTATTTTTTATGATGCATACAGTGTTCTCAGTGGCATAGACAAAATCATCCCTGTTGATGCGTACATTCCAGGCTGCCCTCCTCATCCTGCGAGTATCATCTATGGACTCACAACAGCACTGGGCGTTTTGGAGCAAAAACTTCAAAAAGTAAGTTTTGAACATGATGGAGATATGCCTCCGCTCGTAGAGGACTCCGTACTTGGCAACACGCTATTTGAGAGAGATCTACTGGTTCAGGCTAAAAGGCTGATGAGCTATGTATTTGGACGAAAACTGTTTGATAAATACATCCATGCGCTTGTTCAAAGTGGCAATACCAAAGATGCAAAAGCTACCAAAATTTCTGTCACTGAAGCGATGCAAATAGAAGATGATCCACGCTATGCAGAGTGTATGGGTATCTTACACAATGAGATTTACACCCAATATGTCCTGTGCGAAGAGGAAGATAAAATTGACCTCCATCGCGTTATATGGGGAGCAAAATAAGTGGTAGAAGTTTACAAACTCATCAAAAGACATCTTGATGGTGCAAAATCAGGTGATGCGAAGGCTGATCAGATCAAAATCTTCTCAACCTGCATCGGGCATGGTGTTGGAACGATTGATTTTAGTGAGAAAGTCTTAGAGATTGATGAAGTTGAATACGAACAGATTTTGCAAAATGGTGGCGAATATCTGAAGTTTAAAATTGGACATTTGAGTAAATATTTTGAAATAGAAATCTTTCCCGAACACGCGATGAAGCTTTTACCCGAAATGATGGAATGCCCGCTTAAAGAGATACTCAAGGGCTTAAATGAAGGCTACTTGGTTCTTAGAAAAGATTTTAAAAACACATAAAGTTTAAGGAAAAGCATCGTGAAAAAAGCACTGTTATGTGTTGGCAATGAACTCAGAGGGGATGATGGCGTTGCTATCGCTGTGGGGCGACTGGTTGAAGAACAGTTGCCCCAGTGGAAAGTCTTTTATGGCTACGATACGCCCGAAGATGAGTTTGCACATTTGCGTGACTTCGAACCCGATGTCATCGTTGTCGTCGATGCCATGAGTGGTTTTAAAGAGGATAAAATCGAGTTTTTAGACCTCAGCGATGAACGCACGTATATCTACTCCACACACAACCTCCCAACGCCCATTCTTCTGAGTTACCTCAGAGACATTTGCACCAAAACGATCTTTTTAGGTATTTGCGTTTTACTTGAAAATGTCTTGCATTTTACCGAAGGATTGAGCGATAATGCAAAAACTTCCGCCATTACAGCCCTTGCTAAACTCAAAGCGTTTGATGCACTCCTCGACGCGTAACCGTATTTACTAAATAACAGCCAAAAGAGGTGTTCTTTGCCTCTTTAAAAGTACAAATCTTTACATGTAAACATCTCTCTTCATTTTTTTAAACAAAGTTGTTGTAAAATCGTGCAACTTTTTAGTCTCTTACGCAATGGCACGGCTTAAAAGAACTCTATCACTTTTTTTCGGAGCATACGGTTGAAATATTTCAAATACATTCTACTTTCCCTCGTTATTACATCCCTGATTCAAATTTTATTGTGGACAAGAGCTGGTGATAAGATCGTCACGTCACCGCAAATTGGTGAAAAATTAGAGTCTCTCTCCTACACGCCCTACCGTGGATTTGAAAAAGCGCCTAAGAGCGATCGTGAGATTGCCGAGGATATGAAGACCATTGAGCACATTGCACGCAAAGTAAGAACTTATGCGATTGACGATGCCAAGCGTGTTTTAGAAAATGTGAAAGATACCAAACTCAAAGTCGATGTCGGTCTTTGGCTCTCAGGAGATAAAGGCGCAAACGAATCTGAAATCGAAACACTTTTTGAACTGACCAAATATTACAGCCCTAAAATTGCTTCCATCATCGTCGGAAACGAGGTTTTGCTGCGAGCTGACCTCACACCTGAAGAACTTATGGAGTACATTGATCGTGTCTCAAAACGCACACGAATCCCTGTCACCACGGCAGAGGTTCAACATGTTTGGCTCACCAACAAAGAGCTTGCACGTCATGTTGATTTTATTAACGTTCACATTTTGCCGTATTGGGAAAAAATTCCTATTGAGCGAACCCTTGCGTTTGCCAAAGAGAAGTACGACTCCATTGCGGCGATGTACCCTAAAAAACCGATTACCATCGGGGAGTTTGGCTGGCCAAGCAGTGGTTATAACAACGAAAAAGCGGAAGCCACGCTTACCAACCAGATCGCTGCAATTACTGGCTTTTTGGAGATGGCAAATGCTGAGAAATGGAGCTACAACATCGTTGAAGCGTTCGACCAGCCGTGGAAAGGCGTTCATGAAGGAAGTGTGGGACCGTATTGGGGACTTTTCGACATCAATAAACAACCTAAATTTCACTTTATCAAGCAGACCATTATCAACCCACTGTGGCGTTACCAAATGGCAGGCTCGGTCTTTTTTGGACTGCTTCTGACGTACTTTGGGCTTAGAAATCAGCGCGTTAACTTTGCCCATGCCATTACCTATGCTTTTGCAGCGCAAGCGATGGGCTTTGGTATAGCGATGGCTGCAACGTATCCCTTTATCTACTACATGAACTTTGGTATGTGGGTCATGTGGACAATGGGAATTTTCTTGATGATTCCTTTGGTCATCATTACCTTAGCTAAGATTAATGAGCTCTTTAAATGCACCCTTGGCATTGCACCCAAACGTCTTGCACCTCTTAATCTCAAGTCGGATCATATACCCTTTGTCTCCATTCATGTGCCAGCTTATAAAGAGCAGCCGCATGTTTTGATCGATACCCTCAATTCACTCGCGCAGATGAAGTACACCAACTATGAAGTTTTAGTGGTGATTAACAACACGCCTGAAGAGTTTTACTGGAAACCTATCGAAGAGCATTGTCAAAAACTCGGCGAAAAATTTGTCTTTTTGAACATTACATGTAAAGGGTTTAAAGCAGGAGCACTCAATGAAGCACTCAAATTTACACATGAAAAAGCAGAAATTTTAGCCGTAATTGATGCCGATTATGTGGTCGATGAAAACTGGCTCATTGACCTTGTTCCACTCTTTGATGATCCAAAAGTTGCACTCGTTCAAGCACCACAAGATCACCGTGATGGACAAGAATCGCTCATTAAACAGGCGATGAACGCTGAATATGCAGGTTTTTTTGACATCGGTATGGTTGAGCGAAATGAAGAAAATGCCATCGTAGCACACGGAACGATGCTGATGGCTCGCTTGTCTGCGATGCACGAAGTGGGTGATTGGACAACGTACACGATCGTCGAAGACTCTGAGCTAGGACTTCGCCTTTTTGAAGCGGGTTATACAGCACATTACACTAACCGACGTTACGGTTGGGGACTCTTACCCGACACCGTGGAAGCGTTTCGTACACAACGTCACCGCTGGGCGTATGGTGCCATTCAAATTTTAAAACGTCACTGGCGTCACTTTATGCCTTCATCCAAAACGTTAACGCCGTACCAAAAGTACCATTTCGTCGCAGGTTGGTTCTTCTGGCTCTCCGATGCCTTTGGCGCGTTGACCGCTTTTTTAAATATTTTCTGGGTACCATTTATCATTTTTGTCGGTGTGACGATTCCAACACTGCCACTCACCCTGCCTATCTTGGTGGCATTTTTAGTCAATATCTTGCACGCATTTATCTTGTACCATACCCGCGTTAAAATGAGTGTGAGAGAGACGATGCTGAGTGCCATTGCTTCGATGAGTCTACAGCTGGTCATTTTTAAAGCGGTGTACGATGGTTTTGTTAAAGATGGACTTCCGTTTAAACGCACGGAAAAAGGTGGAAACACCAAAAAAGTCAATAAAAGCCCGATTCAGCATGAAATGATTTTAGCCACCTTGCTTACCATCTCTTTCTTCGCGCTTTACTTTACCAACTACACACGCATTACCGAAATTTATGTCTTTGCCTTCACCCTTTTGATTCAGAGTATCCCTTATTACTCCGCTATTATCCTTCGTATCATCGAACTTCAATCGTTCAAACCTCAGAAGTAGTGGCATTCGCTACTACTTCCTTAAAGTAAATGTGTAAAAAAAGATATGCTAAAAAAGCATATTTTTGTTTTAAGGTCTTTCATTGACTTTGCTATTTTCATGCTATAAACTTTGAATATTATGGTTGAAACAACCGTATTTAAAGGAGTTATTATGGCTGATCTAATTTATCGCGTTAACATGTCAAACCTAAGTTTTAAAATTGAAGAGGTTCCTTCCAAATGGATGGGGCTGGGAGGTCGTGGACTTACTTCTACGATCGTGGCTGAAGAAGTTGATCCTGAGTGTCATCCCTTAGGACCCAATAATAAAATGGTTTTTGCCCCTGGGCTTCTCTCAGGAACATCTGCTTCCAACTCAGGTCGTAACTCATTGGGTGCGAAAAGTCCGTTGACAGGAGGCATTAAAGAGTCAAACGTTGGTGGAACGAGTGCGGGTATTTTTTCAAAATTGGGTGTGAAAGCACTGATTATCGAAGGGCTACCAAAAGATGAGAATACCTTCTATCAATTACATGTAACCAAAAATAACGTTGAATTTATCCCTGTACCAGAACTGGTTGGCAAAGATAATTACGCCGTATTAGATGCAATGATGGCAAAATATGACAAAAAAGTCGCCGTTATGAGTATTGGTCGTATCGGTGAAATGCGCATGAACATCGCCAACGTCTCGGTGAAAGATCCTAGTGGAAAACTCAGAAGTCATGGTCGTGGCGGTTTGGGTGCCGTTATGGGTTCTAAAAAGATCAAATGTATCACTGTCGATGCGGCTGATTATAAAGAAGTGACGATTGCTGATCCTGAAAAATTCAAAGAAGCAAGTAAAATCTTCACCAAAGCGCTTCAAGAAAATCCTATCAGCGGACAAGGTTTACCAGCATTTGGAACGAATGTTTTGGTTAACATCCTCAACGAAGCAGGTGGCCTTCCAACCCGTAACTTTAGAGAAGGTACTTGGGAACATGCTGAAAACATCTGTGGTGAGACGATGGCTGAAAACATTAAAGCTAGAGGTGGAAAAACAACGCATGGCTGTCATGCAGGCTGTGTCATCCAATGTTCCCAAGTCTATAACGACAAAGAGGGTAAATACCTCACATCTGGCTTTGAATATGAGACCATTTGGGCACTTGGAGCGCATTTAGGTATTCAAGATTTAGATCTGATCGCAAAAATGGATGGTCTTATGGATGACTTGGGTGTCGATTCGATTGAAACTTCTGTTGTGCTTGGACTTGCAGTAGATGCTGGCATTCTTGCTTACGGTGATGGTAAAAAAGCGTATGAATTACTCTCTCATGATATTCCAATGGGAACACCTATGGGACGAATTCTAGGAGCAGGAACGCATATTTTAGGAAAATCGTTTGGACTCGTACGTGTTCCTACCGTTAAAGGTCAAGGTATTCCAGCGTATGAGCCAAGAGCGGTTAAAGGTCAAGGCATTACTTATGCAACCACACCTATGGGCGCAGATCACACTGCAGGGTACGCTGTTGCTACAAACATCCTTAACAGTGGTGGACACGTTGATCCACTCAAAAAAGAGGGACAAGTGGAACTCGCACGTAACCTCCAGATAGCCACTGCTGCTGTGGATAGTACAGGTATGTGTCTCTTTGTTGCCTTTGCAGCACTGGATGATGCAAAATGTTTGCCTGCTCTAGTGGATATGATTAATGCGCGCTTTGGCTGTGCTCTCACGATTGATGACGTTGTCAATTTGGGTAAAACCATTCTGAAACGTGAACATGAATTTAACATCAAAGCAGGACTTGGCAAAGCAGATGACAGGTTGCCAGAGTTTATGAAGTACGAAACACTTCCTCCTCACAATGTCACTTGGGACTTCTCAGGTGAAGAGATCGATGCGTTCTGGAATTTCTAATGCACGTTGTCGTTAAACTCTTTGCTCAGTACCGAGAAGGTCGCTTTAAGGCTGAGCAGAGAGAGTATGCAAATGGCACTACGGCTCAAATGATTATAGAGGCATTGGAGCTTGAGAGCGTATCGCCTTTAGGAGTTCTCATGGTCAATGGAAGGCATGTTGATACGTCGTATTGCATACAAGAGGGTGATGAAATTGCCCTCTTCCCCAAAGTGGGTGGCGGTTAATCCCCTTTAAGCCCAGAGAGAAGACGAAATGAGCCAGGTGTTCCAGGCGGCAGAAGTGCTACGCGGTCATTTTCATGGAGCTCTGTCTCTTTGGGCACAACAGTGTTATTGAGAAAAACTGCTTCCACCTCTTTTGGCTCAAGCCCTAAAGAATCGATCAAATCAACAATGCGTGTTTTATCCTCAACAACCCATGAAGCATCCAAATAAGGAATGCCTTTTTGTTTGAGTTTTTCGCGCAAAAATGAAAAAGCATTGAGTATAATGTGCATAAAACATCCTTTTAGTGCATCTAAAAACTCTAAATAGCTTATAATAAGTTTGTAGCATGAGAATAGCTTATTATGTAGAAAATTATACACTAGGATACAGAAAATGGAACTTTTAACCTTTTTAAAAGAGCAAACCAGTGATGGATTTCTCCCACTTCAATCCTCTTACGCCGCAATGGAACGCTTTACATGTAACTTTAAAACCGTCGAAGAGATGGCTCTCAAAAATGGCATTTTACCCCTTCGCTACAAGCGCAACCAAAAAACGATTTCGACACAAGAACAGTATGCTCTTTTTCAATCCACCGTGCTGATTATCGGCTGTGGTGGTTTGGGTGGCTTTGTGGCTGAAATGCTGACACGTATTGGTGTAGGAAAGCTCATTGTGTGCGATGGCGATGTTTTTGAAGAACACAACCTCAATCGTCAAAATTTTTCATCACCCAAAACGATAGGACGTTTGAAAGCCGAAGTGTTAAAAGAAAAACTTGAAGAGATCAACCCCGCTTTACATGTAAAAACAATAACAGCTTTTTTTGACCCAGAAAAAGATGCTAATCTTATCCAAGAAGCCGATGTCGTGGTGGATGCACTCGACAATCCTGATCTGAAATGCCTACTTGCCAATCTCTGTCTCAAAGAACAAAAACCTTTTGTGCATGGCGCGATTGCTGGCTATTATAGCCAGTTTTCAACCTCTTCTTCCCTCGACCAACTCTACCTTCAAAAAGGCGATGGAGCAGAGAAGCGTTCAGGCAATCCTTCCTTTACCGTCTGCTTTGCCGCCTCTATTCAAAGCACAGAAGTGGTAAAATTGCTGTTAGGCAAACCTCATCTTCACGCACCGCTTATGGGAAATTTATGGGAGTATGAGCTAATTTCGCTATAATCGCAAAAAAACAGGGATTGAAATGCAACGACTTACAGACGCTCTTTCGACTTTTCATGCACTCTGTTTAGGGATGATTATCTTCGCACTACTGGTGGTAAAACTAGAGCTCATTCCCACATATGCTTATTACTTTATCTGGCAGAGTACCTTTGTTTTTTTACTGATTGGGATCGCATTAAGTGTCTATTTCAATAAAAGCAAACTCTTTGTACTACTGCTTTTTCCGCTCTTTTCTGCACTCTGTTTAGCGTTTCCCACAACCCTTTTTACCAAACTGGGTGTTTCAGCCTTTTGGCATATGGTGCCCCTGATCACGGCGCTTGGATACCTGCTGATTTATGCACTGCAAGAGCGTGGACTGTTTAGCTCGTTTGGAGCACTACGCACCAGCATTGGTCTGATCATCCTTGGCATTGGCTATGCGGGACTTAAATATTTTTCACCAACGATGCAAAAAGCACTCGATACACCCATTTTACATGTAAGCCTTCAAGGTCTTGCAAAAGCCAGCGATTTTACTCTGATTATTGCGATCGTTTCGCTACTATTTATCTTTTTAATCTCAATGCTTTTTGAAGTTCAAAGCCAAAAAGCCCCGTTTTGGATGCTCGTCGCGCAGATGATTCCTCTTCTCTTTTTGCAAGAGAGCAACCATTTCATTCTCTTCTGCCTTGTGGCGTCACTCATAGCGATTGCGGCACTCGTTCATGATGCATACCGTATGGCATACATTGACACGCTCACGGGCATTCCCTCCAGACGTGCATTAGAAGAGCGTTTCTTGCGTCTAGGTTCCAGCTACATCATCGCCATGGTCGACATCGACTTCTTTAAAAAGTTTAATGACACCTTTGGACACGATATAGGCGATGACGTTTTAAAGCTCGTCGCCAAAGAGATCAGCCATGTCAAAAATGGAGGAAAGGCGTACCGTTATGGTGGTGAAGAGTTTACCATTCTTTTTAGTGGCAAGAAAAAAGAGGAGTGCATCATGGCGCTTGAAGAGGTACGAGAGCATATTTTCAGACGTGGTTTTGTCATTCGCGATAAAAATCGTCCCGAAAAAGCGCCTAAAGAGAAACTTAAAGCCGCCTCTATCAAAAAAGAGCGACTCTCTGTTAGCATTGGTGTGGCACTCTCTGCCAAAGGCAACACACCTCAAGAGGTGATTAAACGTGCGGATGACGCATTGTATAAAGCCAAAGAGAGTGGACGAAACTGTCTCATTTGCTTATAATTAACACATAATTACTTTTTTTAATGTGCTACAATAGATAAAAATATCCTGAGGAGTTTTCGATGAGTAGCTCACCCCTTAAATGCTCGCTTTCTGAGTGCAAAGCACGTCTCAAAGCAGTCGATGGCATGAGCTTAGCAGAGCTTGAAGAGTATGCGACGAGATGTTCCACCTGTGGTAATTGGATCTTAAAAGATGATCCCATCGCGCATGAAACGTATATGAAAATTTCAACAAAATGGGCTGAAAATTTCAATAAATCCCTTTTAAAGAACCATTAATCATTTTCTTTCAGTTGTAGCTTGGTATTTTCTTCCTATCATATTCCTAACTTTATCCTTATAAAGCCTCTTTTTTTGATTCTATCATTTTCCTAACAAGGAGATACTATGAAACAAGAGCGTCCTCGATGCAGTGAAGAAGAGTGTCAACGTCAAAGTGAACACTTTATTTTTATGAATATGGATCAACTCTCAGCTCAGATTGGGCAGTGTGAAGGGTGTAATAATGCTCTTGAAACCAAGAATACACGAACAGCGCAGACTCATCAGCTTATCGCATTGATATGGGCAGAAAAACACAATGAGACAACGGGGAAACTTCGCTAAAAAGCTTCCCTCATCTAACATTTTTATTAAATAGAGTTCTTACATTGCAAGAACTCTATAACACGCTTTTAAAGCAAAGCTCAAAACGAAGTTTCCTTGAAAAAGCTACATTAACACTGGGTTTTCCAAGACGGAATGCCCACGCACCTTTGGTGCTTTTTACTTCTTGCAAAATGTGTTTTGCAAGAACTCTAATAAATTTCGTTAATGAAGCTCACTGTTAAGTTTAATCTCGCGTTTACTTCTAACGGCGACGATCATTCCGTTCAAGCTGTTTTGGCGGAAATGAATGCCATTCAGTCCTGAAAGCTCCAAGCCTTTAAAGAAGTGCATCTCTTCTTTACCCGCTTTTTTAAGTTTTACTTTGGGATTCGCTTCGATAATCTTCGCAAGCTCGCTTGCACTCACCCCAATTTTCGTTCCTTCCAAAATCGCAATGCCTGCATCGACGATACATCCATTTCCCAAAGGAATTCCTGTCACGGAGTTAGCGCCAAGCAGTGTATTTTCGCCAATGCTCACAGGATTGCCGTTGGTGCCACTGAGCACGCCTAGAATGCTTGCACCTCCACCCACATCACTTCCTTTGCCCACAACCACCGAAGAGCTAATACGTCCTTCTACCATAACAGCCCCTGTGGTTCCTGCATTGAAGTTCACGTAACTCGCTCCTGGCATAATGGTCGTTCCTGCATGCAGCTGTGCACCCATTCTGACTTTACTGGCGTCTAAGATGCGGGTATTATCAGCTGGGATGATATGCGCTAAGAAACGTGGAAATTTATCGACTGACTCGATGAGTGGGAACTCACCCAAAAGTTTCATCTCAACTTCGTGCATTCTCAGCCATTCAAGTTCAATCGGTTGTCCTAGTGACCATGCCACATTCTCTAGCACACCAAAAGCACCGGTGAGGTTCAGTGAGCGAATCGGTGCTTTTCCCGTTGAAAGAGCATACAACTTCAAGTAAACGGCTTCGGGGCTTAACGGAGCATCATCTTCAAATAAGAAGACAATACGATAATCTTTTTTAAGCTTCTCTGTTTGCGCGATCCAATCAAGCGTTTTAATCACTTGAACATTTTTATGTGCGTCACCCAAGGCAAGATTGAGATAAGGCGTGTAAGCATTCATCGCATTTTTGACAAATTTTTTCTTAACATCATACACAAATTCACTGCTGGTAAAATCTACATCAACGCCACTGGCTTGAAGTGCCCCAATAAAAATCGCAGCACTTCCAAAGTTTTCATTCCAGTTAATGACAGGAAAGTTTGCTTGTAAAATTTTCTCAGGATTCAATTGCCCGCGATCGACTCTAGCGATACCAAAACCAATCGGTTTTTTGTATCCCTCTTGTGCTTCAATCTCTTGAACCAATGCTTTAAAATCTGCTTCATTAATACTCACGCGTAACGCCATCTCTTCTCCTTTTAATGCTTATTTTTTCACACTTGAACAGGCACTTGGTGCTCCGTTAATGCCCATTGTTGGTTGAATCGCTTCATTGCTCGCACCACCTTCTGCATTGACTTTTTCAATGCACTCCCACAGTTTGCTAGCTGAAGCTTGATAACGCTTTGCCGTTTCACTCTCAGGATGGAAGAAGCTCACAGGTTTTCCAGCGTCTCCGCCTTCACGAATAGCAGGCTCAATCGGAATCTCGCCAATCACGATGGTTTCAAACTTCTCAGCCAACGGTTTGGTCGTTCCTTTACCGAAGATATCATACTCTTTATTGGTCTCAGGACAGATAAATCCACTCATGTTTTCCATAATTCCAGCGATCGGAATATGCAATTTTTGGAACATATCTAAACTCCGCTCGGTATCATCGAGTGCTACTTGTTGCGGCGTTGTGACACAAATACCTGCTGTTACAGGCACACTTTGAGCCAAAGTCAACTGTGCATCACCGGTTCCTGGAGGCATGTCGATAAACAAAACATCCAAATCACTCCACAAGATGTCGCGAAGCAGTTGCTCGATCGCTTTCATGACCATCGCACCTCTCCAGATAAGCGACTGACCGTTTTCCATTAAGGAACCCATGCTCATCATCTCAACACCATACGCAACGATAGGTTTGACTTTTTGTCCGACAATTTCAGGATGCGTATCGACCACACCCATCATGCGAGGCACGTTTGGTCCATAAATATCGGCGTCTAAAAGCCCTACTTTTTTACCTTGACTTGCAAGGGCAATCGCTAAGTTTACGGTTGTGGTTGTTTTACCCACGCCGCCTTTTCCTGAGCTTACCATCACGAAATTTTTGATGTGAGGTGCCATGTTTTTGCCCGATTGTGAGTTGCTTTTCTCAACAGGAGGCTTTGGTTGCTTAACCACAACATCGACACGACTTGCGCCAATGGCGGCAACTGCCTTCTCAATTTTGCTTTTTAATTCGTCACCAACCTCTTTACTTGAAGAGACAATTTCCGCTTCTATGTAGACATTATTATCAGAAATATCGATATCTTTAACGAAACCAAATGTCACAATATCTTTATCAAAACCTGGGTATTTTACGCCACCTAACGCGCTTAAAACAGTATCTTTATTTAACATTTTTTTGACCTTTATGCTTAAGTAATGGCAGAATTTAACACAAAAAAGATAAAAAAAAGCTTTCAAAATGTATAATATTGTAACACTTCAGAAAAAAGGACAAAGTTTGCCCGATTTAACGCTTGTGATGTTAGGAGCAGGAAGTTCGACGCGCTTTAACCAACGTGTTAAAAAACAGTGGTTACGCATTGATGAAACTCCATTATGGCTTTTTGCAACCCAAAATCTTCAACAGCTTTCTTCTTTTCAACACATTATTGTGACAACCTCACCGGATGAGCACTTCTATGCCCAAAAATTTAGCGATACGATTACCTTTGTCAAAGGCGGTGAAACCAGACAAGAGTCGCTTGCCAATGCCCTTTTACATGTAAAGACGACCTATGTCCTTGTTAGCGACATTGCACGAGCGTGCATCGACCAAGCCATGCTTGAACGTATTCTTGATGAGAGAGCACATGCAGACTGTGTTGTCCCCTACCTAAACGTTGTGGACACCGTTATTTATGAAGAGCAGACGATCAACCGCGATCAGGTAAAACTCATCCAAACCCCACAGCTCTCACGCACCGACATGCTCAAAAAAGCCCTGCAAACAGGCACGATCTACACAGATGATAGCAGTGCGATTAAAGCGATGGGTGGAAAGGTGGTGTATGTTTTAGGAAATCCTGAGGCAAAAAAGCTTACATGTAAAGAAGATAGTGCTACTATCTCCTGCCTTAAAGCGCCTTCCTCTAACATTTTCGTGGGGTACGGTTTTGATGTACATGCCTATGAAGAGGGAAAAGTGATGATGCTTGGCGGTGTGGAGGTACACCCAACGACAGGGTTTAAGGCACACTCCGATGGTGATGTTGCGATTCATGCGCTGATTGACGCGCTTTTAGGTGCTGCAGGGGCTGGTGACATTGGTGAACTTTTCCCCGATTGTGACGCACGTTATAAAAATGTTGATTCAAAACTTCTCCTCAAAGAGGTCTGCACTTTTTTAGCCAAGGTAGGATTTGAAATTGTTCATTGTGATGTGTGTGTTATGGCAGAGTTTCCACGCTTAAGTGCTTTCAAGGATAAGATGCGTTTTTGTCTTGCCGACATTATGGAACTGTCTCCCATCCACGTCAATGTCAAAGCAACGACAACGGAAAAATTAGGCTTTGTGGGAAGAGAAGAAGGTGTTGCAGTCAGTGCAACGGCTACATTAAAATATTATGATTGGACGAAGGTATGAAGATTTTAATCGTTGAAAACGAGATTTATCTCGCGCAAAGTATTGCCTCTAAGTTGATGGAAATTGGACATTTATGTGAGATAGCTACCAGCATCAAAGATGCACTTAAAGATGAAAAATACGATGCCATACTCCTCTCAACCAACATTTCAGGGCAAAATTTTTACCCTGTGATCGAAAAGCATCGCTCTTCCATCATTATCTTGATGATCTCGTATATCAGTAACGATACGGTCACCAATCCGATCAAAGCAGGTGCGTGTGATTACATTCAAAAGCCTTTTATGATCGAAGAGTTGATCCGAAAACTCCAACACTTAAGCGATTTTAAAAACCTCAAAAAAGAGAATGAAACCTACAAAGAATACGTTAAAAACCTCTTTAGTAGCGCTAATCTGGAGCCTCTTGATAAAAAAATAAAATTTCCTATTCTCATCAAAACCAATTTCCAAAAACATGCGGATGCACTTGTTTTTAACTACGCTCAGACACAAAATGAGACCTTTACCTTTATCTCTTTGACACAAAGCAATGTTTATGAAAAGATCGCGCGCAGTGGAAATGAGGAATTACTCTACATTATTGATCTTCAAAATCTCAAAAAAAGTGAAAAACTCAAAATCTATAACGTCTTAGAAGGCAAACGTGCTATTATTTGTAGCACTGATCCTAATGAAGAGAGTGACTTTTCAAAAATCGAAATCAATACCGACAGTAAAATCTTAGACCAAGGTGATATTTTGTGTATTGATGATTATGTCAAATATGTCATTTTCAATTTTCAAAATAAATTCCCTGACACGGAACTCTCTAAAAAATTAGGAATATCACGTAAAAGTCTTTGGGAGAAAAGGAAGAAGTATGGAATCAACAAGAAAAAATAACCGACAACTCTTTTTAGATAAAGAATTTTTAGCAACCCTTGCCTTGGCAAAAGAGGGTATATTGTACCCTGTTGATAAACTGATGAACAGCGCAGAAGCCAAAGAGGTTGAAGAGAGTGGTTACTACAAAGGCAAGCCTTTTCCTTTCCCCTTTATCATAGCACCTGCAGGGGAAAAAAATAAAGAGGTATTAACCACAGCGTATCAAGGGGAACCTCTTGATTTTGTGGTGGATGGCAAAATCAAAGGCACCATCATCGTGGATGAAGTCTTTGAGGTCGATAAGAAAAAGCGCATCGAGCAAATTTTTGGAACCTATGACATCTCCAATCCTGAAACCCAAATGTTTCTCAAACGCCTAGGTGACATCGCTGTGTGTGGCGAGTATGAACTGCAATTTGATGATATTAAAAATGTCAAAAATAAAATCGCTGATGCCAAAGCACAACTCGGAGCCAAAAACGTCTCAGCCATGATGATCAACGCAAAGCCGTTTCACAGAGCCCATGAGCGCGTTATTCGTATTACCCTTGAGAAATGCGATATGCTCGTTATCTTTTTGCTCAAACCTTATAAACAAGACCTTCTCTCGTATGAGTTGCGTCTGAAGGCGTTGCAATATTTTGTCGATAACTATCTACCAAAAAACCGTGTTGTGATCGTTCCTTTTGAAAACACCTACCTCTTTACCAGTTATAAAAATGCTGTTTTAGATGCCATTTGTGCCTCAAATTTCGGATGCAATAAGCTCGTTTTAGGACAACATCACAGCGGCATTGGTGTCTATTACGATCAAAATGAGATGAAGTCTATTTTGGATCATTACGAAGATTTAGAGATTGATATCGAGATTATCACCGAATTTGTCTACTGCAATGAGTGCAAAACACTGGTCAGCACCAACACCTGCCCGCATGGCGGACACCATCACATCAAGTACCATGCAGAATCGTTGCTTGAGATTTTAAAAGTGGGAATGCTTCCACCTGCTATTTTTATGCGCAAAGACATCTCTGCACTGATTTTAAGTGACCTCTTTAAACACCGTTTTGAAAATATCGGAAAGATTTACGATGCCATCTTCCCTAACAGCGGACTTTTAGAGAACCACGATGAACGTGACTTTTATCTTGAATTGATGCGTTTACACCAAACCACATCACTGACGTAACCCTCTTATCCAAAGCATTTTCCCACTTTGTGGGAGAATGCTTTTTCCTATTCGCTTCGCGCTGAATTCTGATATAATAAGTGCGTCTTCAATCAAAACACTGATGGATCTCAATCATGAAAACCAATGCTTTTTTGAACAACGACACTCAAAAGTTAGAAGACGGGTTAGCGCTTTTTTTAAAAGAGTTTGAGCCTCTCTTTGAAAATTTTTTCACCTCCTTATGCACCAAATTCGATCCAACCATCGAAGCTTATAGCGCAAAAGAGATGGCGACTGCTCTAACACAAAGCCTCCTAAACACGCAAGATGCACCTCTTTTGTATGAAAAACTTTTCCTAGCACTGCGTCAAGACCACCCTTCTATAGACTTTGTGATACAAAAATCGATGGTTTATGTGCTTGAACACTCTGTTATCTTTGCACAAACATATTCGCTACCTTTGAACGTTGAGCTTCTATGTGAGCGTCTTTACCAGCTGATTGACACACTTGCCTTGCATGCCAATGCTCTTTCATTGCAGAGCGATGCCGTGATTGATTATACGGATGTGATGGGGAAAATGCCCTCAAAAGCGTTTCAAAGTGATCTCAGCGATGATGTTCTCTTATCGCCACGTTATGAAATGATGAATATCTTTCAGCAAATGCTCGTCGAAAATCAAAAAAACATCTACTGCCTTAGCCTCTATGAGGGCATTCCTATCAGCTTAGAAGCAACGGTTGTAGAGATTTTGGATGCGAATGTAACGTTTCAAATGAGCCCACTGCAAGAAATAGCCATGCTTTTAGAAAATCAAGCGTTTCTTGTGAAAAATAGCTATTTCCCCAACCATCTCAAAGCCGATATTGTTCACATCGATTTTAAAACCAATCACGTCACATTGACTAATTTTAGATACGTCCAAAGCATGCCCGCACTGCAACGAGAAGGGGTGCGTGTCTATCCTTCTAAAACATCCACTATCGCGTTGTATCAATCTGACGCGCTTTATTTAAACGGTATCCTCCATGACATCTCGACCCAAGGGTTGAGCATTTTAAGCAATGAAAAAGAGGGACTTCGTGCAGGAGAAGATGTGTTATTGGAATTTGAACTTCAAGACGAAAAGGTCTCCATCAATGGGAAGGTTGTAAATATTATCTCCCATACAAACTCTTTTCGATACTGTATTCACATTCTGCCCAACGAAGGCATCAGCCAGATGATAGCAAACTACATCGAACAGCGCGAAAAAGAGATTATCGCAAAGCTTCAGATGGAACTGCAAAAATACGCCTAAGAAGCACTTGAATCTATGCTACAATTCAACCACTAAACTACACACATAGGATCGTTATGCCAAATGCTTTTTTGACTTTTTTCTACACAGGGCTCTCTCCCAAAGCGCCAGGAACGGCAGGTTCTTTGCTTGCAGTTATCTTGGGAGTGGGAATTATTCGCTACATTTCCATGGAAACACTCGTGCTGTTGAGCATTCTTTTTACGCTGATGGCGGTCAAACAGATCAATGCGTACGAAGCAACCAGTGGCAATCACGACGATGGTCGCATTGTTATTGATGAAGTGGTGGGCGTGTGGATTGCGCTGATTTTGAGTTCAGGCACCCTCTTTCAAATCGTACTCAGCTTTGTTTTTTTCCGTCTGTTTGACATCTGGAAACCTTCACTCATTGGCAAGATCGACAAAGATGTCAAAGGCGGTTGGGGCGTTATGGGGGACGATATGCTAGCCGGTGTGGTTGCAGGTATCTGCAGTGCAGGCACATTTCAGCTCTTTGGATACGTTTCAAACACTCTCTTAAAGTAAAACATTACTTTTACATAATACGAAAGCCATAAGCGTCATACAACTATACTTTTCATAGATTTTTATCAAAAGGATAGACCTATGAAACACCTCTTAAGACTCCTTATGGCGACCACCCTCCTTCTCTCTTTTGCACAGGCGAAAGAGTTTATCATCGACAATGCGCACTCCAATATTGGCTTTTCCATCAAACACATGATGATCTCTAACGTGAAAGGCAACTTCAACGCGTACACGGCAGACATTGACTTTGATGCTGAGAAAAAAGTCTTTAACAAATTGGGCGCCAAAATCGAAGCAGCTTCCATTGACACGGGCATTACCAAAAGAGATGACCACTTACGCAGTGCTGATTTCTTTGATGTGGAAAAATTTAAAACGATTGATTTTGTGATGACGTCAATGAAAGATGGCAAAGTACACGGCAACATCACAATTCATGGCATTACTAAGGATGTGGTACTTGAGAGCAAAATTCATGGGGTGATCAAAGATTTTCAAGGGCATCAAAGAGTCGGTTTTACACTAGAGGGTAAACTAAACCGTAAAGACTTTGGACTCGTATGGAATAAAATCCTAGAAGGTGGCGGACTCACGGTCGATGACACCGTCAATTTAACGATTGAAGTTGAGGCTATCGAGCTTTAAGCGTTTAAATCCATCACGTTCAAAAGGGAGAGCAAAGTCTAAAAACTGCGCTTTCTCCTCTTCACTCATCTCTATCTCCCACACAACACCATCACTTTGAAACTCGCGATGCTTTACATGTAACGCATGATGCAAGCTGTAGTGTTCAAACCGCGGCACAAGCGGGTAATCTGTTTTACATGTAAAGATTTCTTTAAAGACAAATGGGATGAGCAAAGCAGCGGCAATGACCTCTTTGGCACTACTGCCATACGCACGCACCAAGCCACCCGTACCGAGCTTTATGCCACCAAAATAGCGCACAATCAACAGCCCCGCATTAACCAGTTCAACCCCTCGCATCACATTTAAAACAGGTGGGCCTGACGTTCCTTTGGGTTCGCCATCATCGGAGTTATTTTCCACAATTTGGCGAAATTCATTGAAAAAACGTTTTGCCCAGACAATGTGTGCCGCTTTGGGATGGTCACTTTTGAGCTTTACATGTAAAACGTCAAAATCGTTCATTGGGCAGAGATACGCCAAAAAAGTAGACTTTTTCTCTTCAACCTCTGCGGTATAAATCTGTTCAATCGTCTGCATTAACCCTCTTTTGAGATCACGACTTTGATGTCGGCAGGTTTTGCATGGTACGGCGAAGAGGTGACAATAAAATCAACTCCCGTTTGGGCATACGCAACGATGTTATGCTCACCAATGCCTCCCGTGGCAGAGATAAGTAGCTGTGGGAACTCCTTTTTGAGGCTCACACAGCGCTCTAGTGTCTCAAAACTCATCTTTTCACATTGAAGTATCTGCGTCCCAAGTGTCGCAAAATAACGCGCCTCCTCGTAATTATCCACTTCCACGACAATCTTTTTTTCCAAATACTTCTGCTTCATTTTGGCAAACTGTGCTTCAAACGCCGCGTCGCTTTCAAAAAAGACACGATGCTGTTTAAAAACTAAAACAGAGTCATACAACCCTAAACGATGGTGCGCCCCACCTCCTGCATAGACCGCTTTGAGGGCTAACTCTTTGGTGCGAGGGAAAATTTTACGGGTGGTTAAGAGTTCAATTTTGGGATTGACTTCACGCGCTAAGGTGATCATTGCACTGGTTTTGGTCGCAATACCGCTTAAAAACTCTAAAATATTTTGAGACACTTTCCATGCTTTGTGCGTCGCGTCCGCTCTACCATACGCCTCTAAGATAAGCTCTCCCGCTTCCAGTCTATCGCCACACGCTTTGTAGGCATGGGTTTCAAGTCCTAGCTTTTGACACATCTCTGTGACAAATTCTACCCCACACAGCACGATAGGCTCTTTTGAAGCAAACGAAATTTTAGCGTTGTGAGACCCAATATCCAGTCCAACCGTGGTCATGTCGATCAAACCGACATCTTCACGTATCATATCCATCATAAGCAAACCTTTACTAAATTATAATATTGTAACACAAGATAATTTAAAGAAACTGCTCCTCTTTTTGAAAAAAATGCAGCGCTGTAAAAACCGCCAATGAGATGACGATAAGAATCGCACACAAGAGCAGTGCTAAGCGGTATTCGCCATCAAAAACAGCATTGTAGATGGCAAGGGAGATCGTATCGGTTTTGCCAATGAGATTGCCTCCGAGCATCAAGGTTATGCCAACTTCCCCCAAAGCACGCGCCAAAGCAATTAAAAGTGCCGCAACCACGCTTTTTTTAATGCACGGCAGGATGATAAACACAAACGTGTAAAACCTACTTCTACCGCCCATATAGGCGGCTTCTTTAATGGTTTTTGGGAAGAGTTCGATGGCAGATTGAAGCGGTTTGACCATTAACGGAAGGGCTGCGACAAAACCCGCCGTAACCAGCCCATTAAAATCAAAGATAAAGCGTATGCCCATTGCATTAAAATAGCTTCCAATCCAGCCGTATTTGCCTAAAAGAAGCAACAGTAAAAAACCAATGGCGATGGGCGGAAAGATCAAGGGAAGTGTCACGAGTGTTTCAAGAAGCCATTTGTATTTTAGCTCCTCTTTTGAGAGATAATAAGAGAGTGGTATGCCTAAAAAAACCAAAAGGAGGGCTACCACACCGATGGTTTTGAGGCTTAGCACCAAAGGGTGCCAAACCTGCACCATCTCAAAGTCCATATTTAACAAATATCTCTTTCGCTTTGGGGGTTTTCAAAAAGGCAACAAACGCTTGACACGCTTGATCGGCTTCGCATGCGTTTAAACTTCCTGCTACGATCTCAATGGGTGTATAATACGTTTGAGGAATTTTAATGTATCCACCAATTTTATCAATGCTATCGAGCGCTGCGGTAAGGTTCATAATGCCCACATCCACTTCATGTGTGGCGACGTAGGAGCTCACTTGAGGCACCGTTGCTACAACCAAAAGTTTCTCTTTGACACGATCATACAGCTTAGCATTGTTTAAAAATTCCATTCCGGCATCGCCGTAAATCGCCTTTTTGGCTTCAGGCATAGCAATGCTTTTAATGCTCTCTTTGGTGAGATCTTCGATGCTATCAAAACTCACCCCTTTGGCATACGCAATGACCGCGATTCCCGTGCCAATGGTTTGATACGTCGCAAAACTCAGCTCTTTTTGCTTCTCTAAAAATTTCTTATCGGCTATCACTAAAGAAATTTCAGCCTGTTTGGCATGAGCAAAAATCTGCGCCATATTACCATACATCGCGTCTATCTTTCCATTCCCACTCGCTTCGTACGCTTTGAGCACTTCGACAACGGGTTTTTTGTACCCTGCTCCCACGGCAATTTTAAGATCATCCGCACACACATGGCTTAACAGTGCCACACATAAAAATACTAAGATTTTTTTCATGATTTTTCCTTCAATCGTTGAATCATAGGAGCAAATGCTTTCGTTCCAATGCTGACAATGTCGCCTACATGTAAATCATTCGCCTCACCGCCATCAAGGACAACTTCAACAATCTGCTGACCAATGGCGATGATCGCGATGTAAATCACATCGACCTTCACGATGTCCAAAAGCTCTCCCTCAAAGGAGAATTTTTGACTGCCTTGGGTGCGAAGCAAGACACTTTTTGCATCGCCATCTTGGATAATTTTACCTTGTGAAAGCACCACAACGCGCGAACTCAAACGGTAGATTTCACTCGGATCGTGGCTGACCATGATCGTTGTCGTACCAAAGTTTTTGTGAAGTGTCAGTATCTCATGTTGCAATTTGTTGCGCATGGTTGGATCGAGTGCTGAGAGCGGTTCGTCCATCAACAGAAGCTTGGGCCTGTTCATCATCGCGCGGCACACACTCACTCGTTGCTTTTGACCACCCGATAAGGTTGCAGGTTTACGGTTGGATAACTCTGCAAGCTCGGTCAAGTCCAAAAGCTGTTTGGCTAGTTCTCTGTCTTTGCGCACAAACAGCAGATTTTCCAACACGCTCATATTGGGAAACAGGGCGTAGTCTTGAAAAACAAACCCGATGCCTCGTTGCTGAGGCGCTAAGCAGTGCGTACCATCAAGCCATAGCTCATCATCGACTCTGATTTTACCCCGTGCATGCTCAAGTCCTGCGAGAATGCGAAGCAGTGTTGTTTTACCACTGCCACTTTGACCTGAAAGCGCCACAAAATTTTTACTTTCAATTGTAAGGTTGACATCCAGTTCCATCTTGCCCATAGAGCCTAAAAGCTCTTTGTGAACGTCGATTTCTATCATGAAAGCCCTCCTAAGTGGTGATTTTGGCTACGGTTAAAAATATACACCAACAGCAGCACCAAAAAGCTAAGACTTACCATAATTCCACTGTAAATATGTGCACTCGTATAATCCATAATTTCGACCATCTCATAAATCGCTACAGACGCCACTTTTGTCTCACCAGGAATGCTTCCACCGACCATCAAGACGACACCAAACTCGCCAACCGTATGGGCGAAGGTAATGACAATAGCAGTCATTAACGAAGGCTTAATATTGGGAAGTGCCACACACAAAAGTGTTCTGAGCTTACTTTTGCCTGCAATATACGAAGCTTCCAACATATTTTTAGGCAATGCTTCAAAACCACTTTGAAGCGGTTGCACCATAAAAGGAAGCGAATAAAAACAGCTTGCGACCACCAGTCCTGTGAAGTTAAAAACCAATTTCAGGCCAAAAATATCTTGGAAAAATCGCCCAATGGGGGAATGAAAGGAGAGCGCATAGAGAATGTAAAAGCCCAAAACGGAGGGAGGCAAAACAATCGGAAGCGCAGTAATGGACTCAAAAACAGGTTTGAATCGCGATTTGCTTTGCGATAAATTCCAAGCGATAAAAAGGGAAATCACAAAGAGAATCGCGGTAGTAATGGAAGCAAGTTTGAATGAAATGAGAAAAGGGGTAAACTCCAATGCGTTCAATGTTTCAAGCATCTAAGACCTCCAAAACAAACAGCTCACTTGCTTTGAGAAGCAAGGTTACCTCATCGCCCTTTTGAAGATTCATCCGCGTTGAAGAGCCTAACGTGATAAAACTTTGTACCTCATTGCCCTTTACATGTAAAAGAATATTGCTCAGCAATTTCCCATTTTCGATGCTCTCAATCGTCGCAGAAAGCTGGTTAGAATAACTGAGCTCTCCTTGAAGATTTTTCGCAATCGCAACGTGTGAAGGCTTGATGCCAAGGGTAACATGCGCGTTTACATGTAACCCTTTTGGCAGATCAAGTCCCATCATTTTTAGGCTCACCCCTTCATAATCAAAGCTGATAATATGCAGGTTTTGTTCACCTTCAATATGCGTCACAACGGCATTGAGTCTATTCATTGACCAAATATCCGTAACTTTTAAAGATGCTTTTCGCTTTTGCACTTAGCACAAAATCATAGAATGCTTTGGCTTCCGCATTGTTCTCTGCTTGTTTCAATAAAACAATACCTTGGGCAATCGGTGTGTAGAGTTTTGGATCGACACCAACCCATTGAACCCCTTTTTTGTACTCTTTCATTTTGTCGCTGTAAAACGCTGAAGCGTTGACAAAACCAACATCTGCGGCAGTAATTGCAAACTGTAATGCTTGAGAAATACTGTCACCTTGAACGAGTTTTGGTTCTACTTTTTCAAACACGTTTGCATTTTTAAACGCTTCAATACTTGCTGTGCCATACGGCGCTGTTTTTGGGTTAGCAATCGCGACTTTTTCGACTTTAGGATCTGCGACAATCGCTATGCCTTTGCTTAAATCAAGCCCTCTGGTACTCACCATCGCTAAAGCACCACTGGCATAAACCACGGGTTTGGTCACTGCAATTTTTTCAGCATAAAGGTTCTCAGGAAAGCCCATGTCAGCACTTAGGAAAAGATCAAAGGGCGCGCCACTTTTAATTTGAGTGGTAAATTTTCCGCTGGCACCTAAGACGGTATTGACCTTGGTATTTGGGTTTGTTTTGGCAAACTCTGTTTTAAAAACCTCGATAACATCACTTAAATTGGCGGCAACCGCAACACTGATCTCTCCTGCAAGCAAAGAGGCAGATAATACAACACTCGCAACAAATAGTTTTAACATAGAAACTCCTTCGTAAGATTTTTATTTTCCGATTAAAATGCTACTAGATTTGATGATGGCACAGACTCTTGTTCCCACCGCAAGGCTTAAGGCTCTGACCGATTCTGCGGTAATGGTGGAGACCACCACATCGTTTTGACCGATGTCAATGCTTACTTGCGCATTGACTTCGCCGATTTTGATGTCTGTGATGATGCCTGCAAGCTTGTTACGTGCACTCGTTGCAATGTCAAGGACATTGGAAATCAACACCGAAGAGGCTTTAATGATGCCAACCACTTCATCGCCAATCTCAAGCCCTAACTCTTCGACCGCGCTGTTGGTAATGGTGGAGACAAGAATAACCCCACTTTTGAGCACAATGCTCACTTCTGCATTGACTTTTGCCTGTTTGATTTCGCCGATTTTTCCCATCAGCTGATTACGCGCACTGATCTGCATAGCAATCCTTTGTATGTGTTTTAAACTGTTCATCTCAAAGTCACCTGCCGTCGAAAGTCGATTTAAAAACCTCTCATACTCTTTTTTTAAAACGCTGTAGTTGGCAACTAGCTTGATACCTACGGAAGTGAGAGTTGTTCCTCCCCCTCCACTACCACCTGTAACGCGTGTTACAAGGGGTTGATTGGAGAGGTTATTCATCGTATCAACCGCTTCCCATGTCGCTTTATAACTCTGTCCTATTCTTTTGGCAGCACTGTTGATGGAACCCGTCTCTGCAATCGCCTCAAGGAGCCTAATGCGCTTTTCTAAGAGAGCTGGCTTATCAAAACTCATCACACCAGAAGTAATTCCTTCCATATATCTTCCTTATGTCATTAAAGTATATAACGATAGATCGTGCTTAAACTATTTTGGAGCATTATAACGTTATTACCTTAAGCGTTATAATGCATTGTGTTTAATTTTTCACCATTTGAGGCAAAGTGGCTATTTTAGCCATTTTAAAAGGAAATTTTTAAGAAACTTTTACTAGAATCAAAAATCTATTTTTAAAAGAGCCTTATGACACACAAACTTTTATCGCTTATCTGTGGCGCATGTATTATCACAAGCTCCCTTAGTGCTGCTTACCTTGATAAAGAGACCGCAGATCGTATTAGACGCAACACCGATTCTATTATTGCCAAAGACTTAACGACAAAACAACTTATCTTTGCTAAAGACGAACAAAAAATCAACCAACCTGCCAGTTTAACCAAAATTATGACCGCCATGCTCGCCATTGAAAGTGGTCGTATGAACGATGTCGTGACGATTACACGTGAAATGATCCAAGTTGAACCGACCAAAGCCAACCTACGTGTGGGTGAAAAATTCTACTTAAGAGACCTTGTGAAAGCAGCGATGGTCATGTCTGCCAATGATGCAGCGATGAGTATTGGTGTCTTTTTGGGAGATGGGGACGTCGATAAATTTGTGGTGCAAATGAATAAAAAAGCCAAAGCGATTGGCATGAAAAATACCAACTTTACCAACCCGTGCGGATTTGACATCGGAAGTCACTACTCCACCGCACTCGATCTTTTAACGATGAGTGAATATGCGATTAGAAACAACAATTTTAATGAGATGGCAAAACTAAAGCGTCACGATTTTAGAGCGCTCAATACCAAACGATCGTATGCCGCGTACACCCACAATAAACTGCTCAATAACTACAAATACGCGGTCGGAATCAAAACAGGCTACACCCAAAAAGCAGGCCCTTGCTTGATCGCACGTGCCAAAAATGGCAACAAAGACATTTTAGTGGTGATGCTCAACTCCGAACACCGCTGGAATGACATTAAAACTATTTTTGAAGATGTTCTCCCTGATATCACCGAACCTAAAGTGATACCCCAACGAGCCGCCGCTCCTTCTAAAAGTAAAAAGAAAACCGCTGCTGGCAAGAAAAAAGCACAAAAAATTGCATAGGCTTGTCAACTGACAAGCCTTAATCGTTTCTACTTTGAAAAACTCTTCGCTCTCTCATACGATGCTTCCATCGCTTTGATAAAACTGTCTCTTACTTTTCCCTCTTCCAGTTTGGCATACCCTGCCGCCGTGGTTCCTGCAGGGGACATCACTTTGTCTTTTAAAAGGGCGGGGTGTTCACTTTTAAGCACTTCGCCTACGCCTTCAAAAAGCGTTGCGATGTATTGGTAGGTGATCTCTCGCTTCATTCCCAGATTGACCGCGCCATCGCTCAGCGCTTCTGCAACCAGTGCGATCCACGCAGGAGCGGAACCTGCCAGTCCTGTGGCGATGTCGAGCTCTTTTTCACTCTCTAACCAAAAACAACGACCGATGGAGCTTAGTACTTCCATCGCTTCATCTTTAAGTGCCACATCCCCGCACAATGACGTCGCAGATTTGCGCACAAGTGCCGCCATATTGGGCATGGATCGAATGTAATGTTTTGCCATAATGCCCGATTTCAGTTTTTCCAAACTCACACCCGCCATAATGGAAATGACGCCCTCTGCGATGCCTTTGGTGTGCAGCGTGCTAAATGATTGAGGTTTGATCGCAAGGATGACCAGATACCCTTCTAAGGAAGGAATTTCACTCACAATGGTAATCGTCGGATAAAGCGTTTGAAGCTCTAGTACTCTTGGTGGGTACGCTTCAACAACTGTAATATCGTTTACATGTAAACCTTGAAGCATCGCTCCACCCATATTGCCCGCACCAATTAAAAGTAATTTCATTAATCTTCCTATGCTAATTTTGAAGAATTATAGCGCATTATTGGTATCGCAATGCCTCAATTGGCTCTAAGTTGGCCGCTTTTCGCGCGGGGTAAAATCCAAAAAAGACACCAACCCCTGTTGCAACCAAGAAAGAGATAAGGATGGAATTTTGAGTAATCACCACGCTAATAGGAAAGAAATGCGCCACCGTATAAGCACCCCCAACACCCACACAGACGCCAATGAGACAGCCAATGATCGAGATCATCAGTGCTTCAAGCAAAAACTGCACTAAAATATGACGCTGTTTCGCGCCAATCGCGATACGAATACCAATCTCTCGGGTGCGCTCGGTTACAGAGACGAGCATAATGTTCATAATGCCAATGCCTCCAACCAAAAGAGAGATCGAAGCAATCGCGGCGAGCATCAGTGACATCGCTTTGGTTGTCTCTTGCGCCGTATTGGCAAGGGCAGTGAGGTTGCGAATCGTAAAGTCATCTTCCACACTTTCGCGCAGTTTATGACGCTGACGCAAAAGCTCGCCCATCTCTTTTTCAGCTTTGTCCATCACGCTATCACCCAGTGCTTCGACCATAATAAACCTCACAACCCCTTTAAACTGCGTTCCAAAAAGCTTCGTTTGCGCCGTCGTAATAGGCACAATCGCCGTATCGTCTTGGTCTCTGCCATCTAAACTCTGCCCTTTTTTCGCCAAAACACCCACCACAAGATAGGGGCTGTTTTTAATCCGTATGGTTTTGCCCACAGGGTCTTCATCGCCAAAAAGATTTTGCGCAATCGTTTTGCCGAGAACCACGACACGCGTTGCACCTCTGACATCCGAATCCATAAAAGAGTAGCCATTTTCGATCTCCCAATCGCGCACTTCAAAGTACGAAGGGGTTGTCCCTGTCACTTGCGTGTACCAGTTCGTGGATTGGTAGATGAGTTGCGCGGAACCTGAAGTCGTGGGAGCTGCGGCTGAAACGGTGTCCATCTCTTCGATGGCGGTCGCATCCGAAACGGTGAGCGTTTGCACCCCTCCACTTCCCAAACGCACTCCGCCTGAACTCATGGAGCCTGCAAGGACAATGAGCAAATTGCTTCCCATCGACGCGATGGAGTCTTTGACTTTGGCTTGCGTACCAGCACCCACTGCGGACATTACGATGACGGCTCCCACGCCGATGACCATGCCAAGCATTGTCAAAAAGGTTCTGAGTCTGTTGGCTCCCATGGCGCGCCATGCTTCAAATAACATCGCTAAAATCATGCGATCTCTTTTACATGTAAAGCTGTTGGACCATCGTGCTGAATCCTGCCATCAACAAAATTGACCAATCGTTTGGCGTAACGTGCGATGTCAGGTTCATGGGTTACGAGCACGATCGTAATGCCCTCTTTTTCATTCAAATCGCAAAAAAGTTGCATGATCTCTTCACTGGTTTTGGTATCAAGATTACCCGTTGGCTCATCGGCTAAAATCAGCTTAGGACGATTAACCAAAGCGCGCGCAATCGCAACGCGTTGCTGTTGTCCACCTGAGATTTGATTGGGCAAGTAGGTTCCAAACGCTTCAAGTCCGACACTTTTGAGGATCTCTTTGGCGCGAATTTTACGCTCGTGTGCCTTCATGCCTGCGTAGACCAAAGGCAAAGCCACATTGTCAATCAAGTTTTGTCTTGGAATCAGATTGAAGCCTTGGAAAACAAAGCCGATCATGTGGTTGCGAAGGTCAGCAAGCTCATCTCTGCTTAGGTTTTTGGTATCTTTACCGCCTAAAACGTAGTTTCCAGAGGTCACTTTATCAAGGCAACCTAATATGTTCATAAAGGTCGATTTTCCAGAGCCTGAAGGTCCCATAATGGCGACAAATTCACCTTTTTCAATCGTAATATCCACGCCTTTAAGCACATTGACTTCCCCCGCATCGGTGTGGTAGTTTTTGCTTAAATCACGTATCTTAATGATCTCTTCCATTAGAACGGTCTCATCGGTGGGGGTGAATTTTTAGAGCTACTAACCGTACTTTTAGCCTCTTCCACAATGATTCTATCGCCAACTTTAAGTTCATCCGTGATGATTTCACTCAAGCGGTTATCGGAGATGCCAACACTCACTTTAACAGGTTTTGGTACGCCATTTTCAAACACAAACAGCGTCGCACTGCCGCTCTCTTTTTTCTCTTTTTTTTGCATAACAGGTTTGGCATCTTTACTTGGCGGCATCGTTGGTTTATAACGCAAAGCCGCATTGGGAACCAGCAAGACATTTTTCTTCTCAGCAAGAATGACATTGACATACGCCGTCATACCAGGAATGAGAATCTCATCGGGATTTTCAACCGTTACGACCACATCGTAGGTCACAACATTGGAAACGGTGGTGGCGTTGAGTCTGACTTGTTTGACCACGCCTACAAACGCGTTGTTGGGAAACGCATCAACCGCAAAGGTCACTTTTTGCCCGACTTTGATACGCCCGATATCTGCTTCGGCAAAATTGGAATCGATCTGCATCTGTCTTAAATCTTGCGCAATTTTAAAAAGAATAGGAGCCGATAAGCTTGCCGCGACTGTTTGTCCTACATCGATCTGACGATCGACCACAACACCTGAAACGGGGGAGCGCACAATCGTATAGCCTTGATTGGTGCGATCTTTTTGAGACTGAGCACGGGCAAGATCAAGTGCGGCACGTGCTGCTTTAAGCTCTTGGACACTCACGTCTAACTCTTGCTTGGAGATGTACTCTTTTGAAAAGAGTTCGCGAGAGCGTTTTTCATTGGCAATGGCAAGCTCCAAAGAGGCTTCGGCACTTTGAACGCTTGCAGCACTTTGCGCTGCTTGTGCATCCAAAAGCGCAGGATCAAGTTCGGCTAAAATCTGCCCTTGTTCCACACGATCGTTAAAATCAACATACAGTTTAATGACTTTTCCTGAGACTTGCGTACCCACCGTAACGAGCACTAAAGGATTGAGTGTGCCATTGGCTGAGACACTTTGCGTGACATCACCGAGCTCCAAGGTGTGAAATTTATACTTGGCTTCAAGAGGTGGTTTGGTGTACTCTTCCCAACCATAATACCCACCAACACACACTGCAATCAATGCAAGGATAATAGTAAATTTATGGAGTAGCATCTTTTTTACAATGTTCATGGTTGTCCTTTTATCGTTGAGAAATCAAGTGAGCCCATCGCTTTGGCGAGGCTTGCTTTGGTAATGTACCAGTTGTAAAGTGACTGGATGTGTTGCTGTTTGGCGCTGGCAAGGGCACTTTGAGCGCTTAAAAGATCAAGAATCGTTCCCACCCCTGCTTTGTAGCGGCCAAGGGCAAGGTCGTACGAAGCTTGCGCACTGGCGACCAAATCATTACTCGTACGCGTGGCTTGGGTTTCGCTAATCAAGGTTTGGTACGTTTTATAGACGTCTAAGTTCGCATCTTGGGAGAGCTTCTCATACTCTGCTTCGCTGATTTTAAGCTGCTGTTGCGCTGCTTGAACTTTATACTTCGTATTAAAGCCTGAAAAAATAGGAATGCTCACGTAAAGTCCAATGCTGGAACTTCGCTGGGATGTATTGTAAATGGTATCGGTATTGCCCGATGTTGCAGAGAGTGAAAAAGAAGGCATGTGATCTGCTTTGGCGGCTTTAAGCCCAGCCTCATACGCTTTGATCTTCGCACTTGCCGCCATCAAATCGGGACGAAGCCGTTGTGCCTCATCCATTAAAGCTCTGATATTACTCTCAAAAGCGACATCAGGAATAGCAAGCCTAGGATTTTGCAACATAATCGTAGTATCAGGCATCATGCCCAAAACACTCGCCAGCCCACCTTGCGCGCTTTTCACGCTCCCTTCGGCTTGAATGCGGTTGAGCATCGCTTGCGAATATGCCGTTTGTGCTTGCAAAGTATCTGCAGGCGTGGATGTTCCTACCGAGTAGCGTGTTTTAGCAGCATTGAGACTTTCCAGTGCGGAGCGCTCGGCTTCAAGAGTCGCTTCCAGTGAAGCGTTGGAGCCAAAAAGCGTGTAGTAGGCTTCAACCGCGGAGAGGAAAACGCTTTGAATCGTGTCGTTTTCTGAGAAAAGGGCTGCATCCAAAAGTGCTCTTGCGTTATCATACGTCGCGTCGCGTTTGCCAAAATCGTAGAGCAAATACGAGAGCGTTACGCTCATGTTCTCTTGATCGCCATTGCGTGTCTCACTGCTTTCACTCTGCAAAATCGAGCCTGAGGCACTGAGTGTTGGCAGATACGCCGAACGACTTACCCCCACTTGCGCTGCTTGGTAGAGCGATGTTTGCCACGCTATTTTTGTTTGCGGATTGTTACACAATGCCGCCATCACGACATCGGACAATTCCAAAGACTTACTCAGATCGGTTGTCGTGCAGGTCACGAACGTCGCTTGTTGTTTTGGCAAAAGCGCATGCGTACCCAGTGGATCAAAATCCTCCGCTATCAGCACACACGCCACGCCAAGAACCATGCCCCCTATGAATTTCAAACGCATTGGTATCCTTACCTATTTGACTGTTTTTTTCAAGCTAATATTACCAGTAATTTGTTAACACTTCTTTACATGTAATACTTTAGTTCTATTTTCGGAGTATCATTTGAAAAGAGTTTTCACAAGGAGTTTTTATGGCTACACCTTTTTCACTCATCTCAATCTCGCTTCCGACTCCTTTTACCCGACAAGAGGTGGAAACTAGGCTTGATTGTACGTTGAAAAAAGGAATCGAAAAGGCATTCTTCCACCAATACCGCGACACCTTTTTGGTCTATACGCAGTTCCATGTCCTTACCTTTATCAACTGGAGACAAGAGGCGATGGATGAAGCGCTCATCAAATTGGGGATAAAAGATACCTCTTTTTTGGAACAACGCTACATTTTTCAAGACTATCCGATTCTCATTGAGCCCAATTTAGAGTTTACATGTAAAGTCAGCAATGAGCAGATTATCCTTAAAGAGCCTTTGCCACTTTACCTCATCATCATCGCGCTTGTCATCTCGCAAAGCGTGGGATTGGAAAAGTATGAGCAGGATCTTGATGTGCATTTTGAAAAGAGTCAGCAACTGCTAGATCTCACACAGAGTTATTCACTGCTTAAACGCTCCAAACTCATCGAATTTGCACGCAATCTCACCGCCATTCAGCACGGTATGGTGAGCGATCTATTTCTCCTTGATAAACCCAATATTCTGTGGGACAACGAAGAGGCAGAAAAGCTCTACAACCGCCTCTCTTCCATCCTAGAGCTCAAAGACCGCTTCGAGATTGTCGAGCACAAACTCACCAACCTTAAAGACGACATCAGCATGGCGCTGGATATGTTCAACCACAAACACAGCGAGTTTCTAGAGTGGATCATCATCGGTCTCATCGGTTTTGAAATCGTGATGGGACTGATAGAGTTTTTTAAACATTAGCAACTAATTTTTTAACAAGCTTTCGCACAATTGGAACAACGATCAAGATCGCAGGAAATGCGACTATATAAGCTCTCCAAAAGGCTTTAAACCATTGCAAGAAAAAAGTATCCGTAAAACCTACGTTGATGAGTGTGATAACAAATGACATCAACAAGGTCATAAAAAGCAACATAAAAAAGGCAAACGTTATAAACTCATACTTCTTTGGAATCAAATTTTTCTCCTAAAATTCTTACTTCACGCTGTGGACAAGGAATACTGATATTGTTTACATGTAAAGCGCTATAAAGCGCTAAATTGACCTCATACTGTACCTTAAAATAGCGCTTCGTCGGCACCCAATAGCGAAGCCCAAGTATAATCGCACTCTTACCAAATTGGGCAATGCCAATGACGGGTTTATGCTCTTTTGAAACCTCGCTAAAGCCATCCAAAACCTCGTGCATCACGGCAATCGCCTTAGCAGGATCTTCTTCATACGCCACGCCAATACTGGTCTCCACAACCCTAAACTCAAACGAATTGACCAACACATCGCCGATCATCTTTTTATTGGGAATCGTGATGAGCTCTTCATCTTCATTGCGAAGCACCGTGTAGGAGAGTTTGATCTCTTCGACCACACCGTAAAAACCACCGATGGAAAGCGTATCGCCGACTTTAAATGGACGCGAAATGATGAGTAAAACACCTGCCGCGTAGTTGGAAACACTGCCTTGAAGCGCCAAACCAGCCGTCAAAGAAACCGCACCAATCGCCGCAACAAACGGAGCGATAGAAATGCCAATTTTCCCAAGGGCAATGACGATCATCGCGGTAAAAACCAGCATCTTAACGACACTCGCGACAAACTTAGCCAGCGTACTGTCAAAATGGTTGCGCTCAAACAGACGCATCAAAAGCGCATACACATACTTCGCCGCAAACCAACCCAAAACAACGATAATAAGCGCCCCTAAAAGCTGAAAACTGTAATGCGTCAAAAACTCAATTACAACCGTGTAAAACTTCTGAAGCGTTTGCAACTCTTTGTCCATCGCGCACTCCTTAGGAGATTTTTCACATTATAACAAAACTATTTTTTAATGGAATAAGCACTCTCTTTTGTTCCTGCATAAAAGACAACAATCTCTACGGGTTCATCGCCCTCATTCACACCATAATGCCATCGATTTACCACCTCAATCAACGCATCGCCCGCTTTGAGCTGCAACGTTTTGTTCTCATCTGTCACAACTTTGAGTGAGCCTTTGACCATATACCCTGCATTGATGATGGGATGCTTATGAAGTGTAAGCTCAGTATGAGCAGGAATTGTAATCTTCAAAACCGAAATCTCAGGCGCCTCTTTGGGGTAAGCGGGCATTACCGAGCCATCCCAGCTCTTGTCAGACTTCGCAAGCGTCACAGATTCGACGTTTCCAGCGGCAAAAATAGCGCTTGAAAGAAGAAGAAAAAAGCAGAGTAATTTTTTCATAAGTAACCTTTTTGTGGGAGTTTTGAAACCATTTTAGCTTTACATGTAAAGGGTTGTCAAGGAAGAGGAAATGGTTTACATGTAAAGTAAATTTGCGTAGAATAAGGAAAATAAAACAAGCGAGCCAAAATGAATCCTGTAATCTCAATACAAATACAAGATGTGATGGGACATATTGAAAATTTTAATAATCTCAAAGCTTTAGAAAAGTTCTTAGATCATGAAAAAACATTTTGGACAACTAAAACATCTGGATTGAGAGAGCATTCTTATTTTATGCGAAATAACACACTCAATGAAGTTTATCAAAGACTTGGTATTTTATATTCCAATATCGAAAAAGCAGATGAAGCTGCATTCAATCAACATCTTTCTGCTTTGAAAAGTCCTTATTTGTCTAATTTTCAAGCCTATTAGCTATGGAGTGGACACAGTTTTGTCGAAGCATGGATTGAAGCTTATAAGCTTAATGAAACTACGGGACATGGGTTTATTGAATATATTAAAACAAAACAAACTCAAAATGTAGCCAATTATTCTTATTTTAAAGGCTATATGCTTGCTTACGAATTTGAGATGCAAGATGAGTCTATTATTACCAAAAGACGGATTTCAGAAAAAGCTTCTTTTGCCACTTTACGCAACCGTCTTGGTGAAACTACAAACAAACTGGTTAAAGAAGTTGATGAGTTTCAAACAAGTTTTACACAATGGTATGGAGAAACTAAAAAATCTCAAATTGAAGAATTTAGTCATGCCCAAAATTCTCGTGAAGGAGAATTCGCTAATAATCAAATAGAACGAAATACAGAGTTTGAGCAAACAATGTCAGACTTTAAGGCAAACATTACAGAATTAGAAAACACATATCATGAAAAACTAAGATTGGAAAAACCAGCGCAATATTGGCATAAAAAAGCAAGTGAATATAAAACGAATGGCAATAAATGGGCTAGAATTTTAGCAGGTATTTTAATTGGTGGTTTTATATTTTTTGGTCTTTCATTTCTTTATTGGCTCAATGCAAAGAATATTGGATTAGAACTCAATAGCCTACAAGGTGCTGTTCTTTTTGCAACAATTGTCACAATTTATGCGATTGCCATTCAAGCAACTTCAAAAATGGTTTTTAGCTCATATCACTTGCAAAGAGATGCGGAAGAGCGTGAACAACTTGCTTATGTTTATCTTGCTATTACACATGAGCAAAAAGAGATTGACGCAGAAAGTCGAAAAATTGTTTTGCAAGCTCTTTTTAGTCGAGCAGATACAGGGCTTTTGAAAGATTCTAGCCCTACAATGCCAGGAGGGCTTGCCGAACTTATCAAATCAACAAAATCCTAATCAAACTTTTACATGTAGTAAAACAAAAAGGAAACCCATGAACCTCTACACTCTACATTACACTTGTACTCTTGACGCGAGTGTTGAGGCTGTGTGTGCCTTTCACACCGATACGCACAATCTTCCGCTGATTACGCCGCCGTCGATTAAGGTGAACATCGTAAAGATGGAGCCAAACAGCGTTATACTCGACATTAAAAAGTTTGGCATCACGACACGGTGGGAGATGGCGCTTGAGAAGAACTGTCCGACAAGCATTGTCGATGTGATGATCAAAGGGCCTTTTGCGTCATTTCGACATGAGCGAATTTTTGTCGCAGAAGGCGAAAATCGCACGCGTATGGACGAGACGATCACGCTCTCACCTCCCATTCCCCTTTTCCAATCGCTCTTTTTCTGGTTCGTCAAAAGAGATATGGACGCGATGTTTGCCTACCGCCATGCCAAAACCAAAGCGCATTTTTTAGCGAAATGAGTTTACATGTAAAGACTATTGGGCGTAGTAACTGCTCTTAATCTTCTCGTAATTTTTACATCCTGTTTCATCACCCAGCTCGCACGCCTTTTTGAAAAACAAGATGGCACGCTCTTCATTTTGCTCTACGGCTCCACCCACATAGTACATGCTTCCAAGATGAACGCATTCACTAGCCCCTCCTGCGTCACAACTGTTTTGGTAGTATGTTACGGCATACTCCATATTGCCATCTTGCTCGTACAAAAGTCCGAGGTGTGCGCAACTACTGCTATCTCCACCATTGCAAGCGCGATCGTAATAATCAACCGCTTTTTGCATATCTTCGCTGACCCCTTTGCCATTTTCATACAGCATCGCTAGGCTCTCACAACCCGAAGCATCACCATTGACGCAAGCGCGTTCATACAACTCTGCCGCTTTTGGAAGGTTGGTACCTGCGTGTCCGTTTTCGTACATATAGCCTAAACTGGTGCACCCTTTGGAGTTGCCTAAATTGCAGGCTTGCTCGTACAAAGCACGGGCACGGGAAAAGCTTTGCAAAACGCCATCCCCCACATGGTACATGCTTCCAAGTTCCAAACACGCCTTGCCATCGTTATGATCACATCCATTTTGAAGCTCACTCTCGCGTTCAAAATCCAGCGCAAACAGTGAAGCTGAGATCATCATCATTGTGATAAAAAAGAGTTTTTTCATGCTCTTCTCCTTGCTAACATTTAAACAATTATATTACAATACTTTTATGAACGAGACAAAAACCAATCTGATTTGCTATGAGCAAGCACCTTTTTTGCAGATACGCCAAACGCTCAAAAGCGAGCGTGCCTACGAAAGTCATGCACACCCGACCCTTTCCATCGGTTTTATGCTTGAAGGTGAGACCACGTTTCAAACGCCCAATGGCTCGTTTTTGCTTCAACACGGCGCGCTTGCGATCATTCCACCCCACATCCAACACACGTGCAATCCTCTGCCACACACCAAGCGAAGTTACATCATGGTCTTTCTAGACGCAGACGTTTGCGCGCGCATGCAAGCCAAGCACTTTAAAGAAGCCACAACCCTGTTGCCACTCACCACGCCACTGGTGTTTCATAAGGCTTTATTTGAGGCGTTTGAGCGCATTATTACCGCACTCATAGAGGGGTTTTCATCTTTACATGTAAAAGAGTTAGAGGCATGGTTAGAGCACTTTTTTTGGCTTTACACGAAGCAAGGCGTAAGTCAAAAAAAAGGCGATGTGCTCCAAGACGTGGCGCATTTTTTAGAGAGCCGAATCGATGAATCACCCAGTCTCGATGAACTTGCCAAACGTTTTTCCACCAACTCTTTTGTTCTCGCGCGTCACTTTAAACAGACCTACGGATGTACTCCAAAACACTACGCACTGGATGTACGCATCGAACATGCAAAGCAGTTGCTTCGCCTTGGCACCCCACTTGCCCTGTGCGCCCAATACTGCGGCTTCGTCGACCAAAGCCACTTCCACCGCTTTTTCAAACGTCACACCGCCCTCACCCCCAAAGAGTACCAAGTCAATTTTATACAATAACTTTTTTCGCGTTTGCTTTATGCTTACATGTAAAAAAGGAATGACATGTTTGAGCCTCAGTTTTTCACCCTGACGTCCATCTATTTTTTAGCGCTTTTAAGCCCAGGGCAGGACTTTTTTCTCATTATTAAACACGCGCTAAGCCATGGCTATAAAAAAGCGTGGTGTAGTTGTTTGGGGATTGCGAGTGGGAACGCGCTTTACATTGCTTTAGCGTACATTGGGTATGAATTTTTAAGTCGCTACCCGGTGATTCTCTCACTCGTTGAAATGGGTGGTGCGGCGTTTTTGTTTTACCTTGGTTGTCTGCTCTTTTTTGCGCCCAAACCACATCTTGACGCTGCTTTACATGTAAGCGCAAAAATGGCGTTTAAACTCTTTATGCAAGGGCTTTTCTCAGCTCTGCTCAATCCTAAAAATATTCTCTTTTATTTCTCGCTACTTTTTACGATCATTCAGCCTGAGACAGCTTTACATGTAAAGATTTTTTACGCGGTGTGGATGATAGCGTTATTACTCGTGTGGGACATCTTTGTGGCATTTTTGTTTGGCAATCAAAGAGCGTTAAAGCTGCTTCCGTACCTTTATATCGTGCAGAAAATCGTGGGCGTTGGGCTGATAGGCTTTAGTTTACATCTCGCTTTTACTTTTTAGAAACATCGCCAGCTGTGAATCGATGTTGCGAATGTGCAGATCCAACCGATCGCCCACACCGTTTTTGATATAGTTTTTGGCAAACAAGGTATTGCCCTGCATCGCCATCGCTAAAAATTGGCTCATTTCGCCAAGAATTTTTTGGTGCTCTTCAAAATGCTCCATGTAGCCTTGAAAATGAAGCTCTTTCATCAAGCGCTCTTCGTTAGCAAAATGCTCTTTCGTATGGTGAATCAACGCGCTAAACGACTCGGTAAAATGAGTGTAGTCAAAAGAGCTAAGCAGTTCGTCACACTGAAGATGATAGGCATCGAGTTCGGGGCAGTTCAGGCTGAGCATCTATCACTCCTTTTTCACACAGTATACCCAAAAGGAGCGATAGGTGAATGGTTATTTTTTGTGCGTCGCGCCTTTGCCAAACGGTTTGAAAAAGACCACCAAAAACGGCGAAAAAAGAAGGTCGGAGACAATCGCTGTTATCAGAACGATGACTGTTAAAAGTCCAAAAATCAGTGTTGGAATGAAGTTGGATGTCACCATCACCAAGAAGCCTACGATAGTCGCCAACGAGTAGTAAAACATACCAAAAGCAATCGTTCCGTGTGCTCTGTGCATCGAAGCGATGTAGTCGCCATCGATTTGAAGCTCTTCGCGAAAGCGGTAATAGTAGTGAATCGTATTGTCCACCGTAATGCCCAGTGCAATCGACGCGATGGTGATGCTCATCATATCCAGAGGTATATTGGCAAACCCCATGATGCCAAAGATGACACTCACAGGAACCATGTTGACGGTCATCGCCAAAAGTGCAATTTTCAAAGAGCGGAAGAGGAACAAAAACATGGCGCCCAAGGAGAGTACCGCCAACCCAAGGGTCGAAATCTGCGAGGAGAAAAGTGACTGAAGCATGTTGTTATACAGCACCATCATCCCCACAAGATGATAATTTTGTGGGTCAAGCCCGACCTCACTCTGCAACCCTTTTTGAATATTTTCCAACAGCTCAGAACGCCTAAGCTCTGGGTTAGAGTCCACAACACGCACCACAAAACGCGCCTCATCGTGCTCAATATTGATATACGGAGAGAGCAAAATCTTTTTATATCGCTCAGGCAGTTCATTGTACAAAAGAGCTAGCTCAAAATTGTCAAAATCGTTGCCATTTTTAAGAATGCGTCCGACTTTTGAAAGCGTTCCAAGCGAGGAGACATTGCCAATTTCGGGTAACGAGAGCAGATAGTCGTGGACGTTTAAGATGGTCTGCATTTTCTGCGCCGTGAACCAATACTGTGCGTCGTTGTTCATAGCATTGAACTCTTCTTCAAACCCATCGATAGCAGAGGCCGCATCCTCATTGTTTGCTTTCTGCGCAGGTGCTTTTGGAAATTTAACCACAATTTCTAGAGGAGTCGTTCCACCTAAATTGTTGTCAATCTTCTTCATACCTTTGTAAATCTCAGTACTCTTTTTAAAGTAGTTGATAAAACTGTTTTCAACCACCAACCGAGATGCACCTACAATGCTAAATAACCCAAGTGCAATGACCACCGTTACAATGATTCTACTGTGGTGCTCTACAATTTTGGCGAAGGTTTCATTGAGGGTAAAGGCTTTGTCAAACACCAAAACGGGTGGCTCTTTTTTGAAAAGCATCATCATCGCAGGGAAAAGAGTATAGGTCACGATTAAAGAGATGCTCACACCAATGTTCATCATCGTACCAAGATCGATGATCGGCAAAATACCACACGTCATCAATGAGCCAAAGCCCGCAATAGAGGTTAAAATGACAAAGATGGAAGGAATACTCATACGCTCAAAGACAATGCCTAAAAGCTCTTTTTGTGACGCATCAGGATAGAGCGCATACTCTTCCCTGTAGCAAACGATGAGATGGATGACCAACGAAAGTGTCGTGATAAGCTGCATCGCCACGTAGTTGGAGGAGATAACCGTGACTTCAAGCCCTAAAAGGGCATTGATGCCCGTGGTAATAACCACAGCGCTGATGGAGACGATAATCGGCAAAACCACAAAGCGAATTTGACGGAAGATAATCCACAAAATGGCAATCATAATGACTAAAATAGCAATACCGTAAATCTTGATGTCATCTTTCACAAAGCTGATCATATCATCAGCAATCATGATAACCCCACCCAAGAAAAGATCACCCTCGCCTTTGTAAGGCTTAAGGGTTGCTCTCACCGTTTCAATCAGACGATGGGTCTCATCACGAGTACTATCACGATACACTTTAAACGCTTTTTTAGCAGCGTCATACTGGGTTTTTTCGTCTTGCGTTAATGCTCTTTCTTGCTCTAAAAGAAGGTATTTGTTGCGATTCGTGAGTAACTCAGTGTAAGTGAGATCATCTTTAAGATTAACTACAATCGCCGTTGTTTTAAAATCTTCACTGACAAGATTTTGCGCATACAAAGGGCTACTAGTCAGCTCTTTTTGCACTAAGGCTTTGTCAATACCCGGCGATTCGAGTGTTTGAACATTGCCAATAATCTCTTGAATCGGTCGAGGGGGACTTTGCAAAAGTGGGACATCTAACAAAGATGTGACGCTCTCAACACCTTCAATTTTGAGCAAAGAGGCTTTGAGATTTCGAATGGTGGAGAGCGTAGCATCGGAGAGTAGATACTCTTTAGGACTAAACGAGATGACTAAATAATCAGGGCTAATGTAACGAGCGTGTACTTCGCGTGTGAGTTTAAGGTCTTGATCATTTTCAAGCAACAGTGTCTCAGCCGAAGCATCAATACTCAAATTCTGTGCGTAATAGCCAAAAATACCCGTAAGAATCGTAACAGTGAGCAGTACGGCTTTAAAGTGCTTTGTAATAAAATGGGTATAGTGTTTTAACATTCTGATTCAACTTTCTTCTAAAAATATACATGTAAAGGCAAACGCACAGGCTCTCAGTCCCACTTCCAAACAACACTAATGCCACCTGTTTTTTCATTATTAGAAGAGGTGAGCCCTTTTGTTTCAACATCAATTGATTTAAGATAAAAAGAGACTTTTAACGCATCGTAAAAGAGGTCAAGGGCTAGTTTTTCACCAACCATGTAGTCTAATTTATCGAGATTATATCCCTCATCAATCGCTTCGTCAATTAAATAATAGGTATTAAATTTATTGTAAAAAACACCAAAAGATAATGCCCAGTTAAAACTTTTTGTAGGTTCATAATTGAGCAGTGAACTCTCATGCGCCCCTATAAAATTTCCAGTGGTGATAAAACTGCGCATAGGAATACTGCTCAGCCTTAAAGAGGTGCCTACTAATGCGCCAGTGTAAAAATTCCCCAGATCAGCTTTGACATGGGTTGTAAGATCTAGGCTTAAATCTTGAATCGAAATAGGATCTGTTTTATAACCAACGTTATACGAAATCCCATAGGTAAATTCATCATCCAACTGGTTATCCCAGCCCTTTGGTTCATCAAATCCAAACACAGAATGAAAGCTTTTTTGTAAGGTATCCGCTTGTGCAAAAGGACCAACCATGCCTATATTCACACCCACCTCATGAAAGAAATTTGCAGATGATTTGTAAGCTAACATGTTTAAGGCGACATAACCAGCATAAGGAGAATCATTCAGATCTCTTGTACGGATGTCTTTGTTTTCAGGTGTAAAAATCGCATGTGAGATCGAAAAAGCGACATTTTTTTGCTCTAAATCAATAAAAGGTAACAGATCTGGAAACGAAGTATCGCGCTCACTCATCCAAATAAAGTACATCCCATTGGTATAATGATGATCTTGCCCAACCATGGCATCATTTTCCAAAACAAGCGATGCGGTGTCCGCATACGCCAAAGAGATTATTAAAAATAAAGAACATTTTTTTACAAAACCCATTTTCACTGTTGCCCCCAATAATATTAAATCATGCTAAATCGTGTATTATAGCAAAATTGTCCTATTTTAAGAAATTTCTCAGCATTAAACACCTTGAAATAGGCATATTAGCGTTTTATCTTCATGGATAGCTATGTCAATGACACTAGAATGAAAAAATGAGGAGGAAATAAAATGTGGCGGACAGAGAGGGATTTGAACCCTCGGTCAGGTTACCCCGACGCATCCTTAGCAGGGATGTGGTTTCAGCCACTCACCCATCTGTCCAAGTAAAAAGTAGAGTGCAAGTATAGCAAAAGTAACTAATAAACGGCTTAAGAGCGTTTTCTTAAGCCGTTTATCGGTTAGATATAAGCAGCATCGGGTGATTTTAAAAGTCTATCAAGCAGTTTTTGAAGCTTTTGGACGCTTGATTGATCCGTTTTTTTCGCCTCTTCAATTTTGTCTTTAAGCATCACGATAAGCTTAACACCTTCTATAAATTGCATGGGTACTCCTTTTAAAGATCAGTTTATGACCTAAAAAAGCAAAATTTATTCCCCTAAAGGCGTTGTCGTTACAACAGGATGTTTAATGACCCCTTCATAAAAAACTGTACAGTTCTCATCATTTTTTTTCGGTGTGATAGGCGCTGTTTTGGACTTGGTTGAAAAGGAGAGCACCACATTGCTAAGTGCCGTTATCGATGCGTCATCAACTTTTACAGAAGGTTTGGCAAACGATCCGCTCATTTTTTGCTCAAATGTTGCGCATCCTTTTGCGTCCAAAAGCGCTGTTTTAAGATCGATGAATTTTTCATCCACCATATTGACAGCCCCTTTCATCGCAACACGATTCGTTGCAGTACTGAGTGCCACGTCGCTGAGTTGGATCTCAGAATAACCTATGTCGATTTTGGTGTTGATCTCTTTTAAAAGGGTACTGCCGCCTTTTAAGACACCTGTTGCACCAGAGATGAGATTACCAAGTGAGAACCCTTTTGAGCGCTGATTAGGGTCAAGCATTAACGCGATTTTATCGACGTCATACCCTTTAAGTGTCACGTCTGTTCCATACAGTTGGACAAAACCGTTTAAGGTGCTCTTAAATGCGTGCGAATCACCGACAAAGAAAGAGAGCCTAAGATCGCCGTTGGCACTACCTTCAAGCAACTCTTGATTGAGTAGTTCACGAGAGAGGCTTGCCAATTTTAATCCAACAATCTTACTCTTAACCGAGATTTTAGGCTGTTTGCCACTCAAGTCAAATTTGCCAGTTCCTTGGATGAGCGTGTCAAAGAGCGTATAATGAAGGTTTTCGCTGACAGCGATTGCATCTTTCATGTCAAAAGACATCGACAGATCTTTAAGTGCATAACGACCGTATTGAATCTTATCGATATGCGTATCTGCTGCAAAAGAGAGTGATTGGAGGCGATGTTTTGAAGTATCGTAGTTGATGTGATTGATGTCTAAATCGATCTTATCAAAATCAATTTGGGTATTGCTTTTTTCATCAGCATAGACGATATTTGCATTACTAAATTTAATTTTTTTAACATTAATAAGTGGAAATCCCTCTTCTTTTTCAAGGGTTATATTTCCCTCTTTAACCTTCTTGTCAATAATTTTTGGCACGGGAGGCAATTCATAGTTAAATGTCCCCTCTTTAGTCTTTTCAACCAACAAACTGAGGCTATCAATCGCAACGTGTCTTACTTTTATCTCTTTTTGTAACAAAGCAGAAAGATCAAGCGCCACATCAAAGCTTCCAAGTTTTGCAAAAGGAACTTCAGCATGGTAGGATGGATTGGTAATTTCAACATCAAAGATGCTCACCCCAGCAGGTGAGAGCGAAAGCGTGATGTCGCCGCGAATCATCACGTCATAGCCCGTACTCTCTTTAATCGCTTTTTGAATGCGCGGTTTGTACTCGTTAAAATCAATAACTTTAATAAGCAAGAAAAAAGCAACGATACTGAAGGCAAAAAACAACACGACACTTAACAATATCTTTTGAAACATTCTTCCCTCTTAGTGTCTAAATATTTTCGATAATTTTCTTTACGATGCCCAGCGGATCTGCGCTGTGATAGATCGGTCGCCCCACCACAATAAAATCAGACTGCTGCGCTTTTGCCATCTCCAAATCAGCCACTCTCTCTTGGTCATTACTGCTCTCACCAAAAGGACGAATGCCTGGTGTTAACGTTAGAAATGAGGTCGCTGTTTGCGCTTTAATCGCTAAGCTCTCATAGACGGAGCAGACCACTCCATGCAAACCACTCTCATACGCATCTTTAGCAAAATCAACCGCTTTTTGGGCAATGGGCAGATGGTAAATCGCTTCAAAAGAGGCGTTATCAAAACTGGTCAGTGCGGTTACCGCTAAAACAATCGGTGGGTTTGGAAGCGCATTCACACGCTCCATGACCATACGCATCGCTTTGACGCCGCTAGAAGCATGAACGTTGAACATATCCACACCTAAACTTACCATCGATTCTGCAGCATCTGCCATTGTGTTGGGGATGTCGTGGATTTTGAGATCTAAAAAGAGTTTAAAATTAGGATTGATCGCCTTGATCTCATGCAAAAGTGCTTCGCCATCTCGAATAAAAGAGCGAAGCCCCACTTTAAGCCAAACGTCTTCACTTTTGAGCTTTTGAATCAGAGCGATATTTTCAGCCTTACTTGGTAAATCAAGCGCAACACAGAGCTTCATCTATTTGGCTTCTCCATCTTTACAAATCGCGTCTAAAACACCGTTGATAAACTTAGGACTTGTCTCGTTGCACAGCTTTTTCGCCAGTTCAATCGCTTCGTTGATGATAACCGCGTTATCGAGTTCCGAGTACAAAACTTCATACGCGCCCAGTCTTAAAATGGCACGTTCAAGCGTTCCAATTTCACTGAGATTCCACTCTTTCAGATGAAGATTGATCGCTTCATCAATAATGACTAAATGCTCTTTGACGCCATGGTACAACCCAAGGGCAAACTCTTTTTGCTGATTTCGAATCTTTTTTTCTTCAAAAAGTTCGTCTATAAATTTTTCAATGCCTGCATTACCAATATCTTCTGCGTACAAAAGGGTGATAATGCTCTCTCGTGCTTGATGTCGTGTTGCCAAAGCGTTTCCTTATAGGTGTTTGTAAAGGCTAATGAGTTCGATCAAACCTGTCATGGCTTCAAAGCCTTTATTGCCGGCTTTACTGCCCGCACGCTCGATCGCTTGCTCGATATTATCGGTGGTTAAAACACCAAAGGTGACGGGTTTTTGATACTTAAGTGCCGTATTGGCAACGCCTTTGGTCGCTTCGGCGGCTACGTAGTCAAAATGAGGCGTACTGCCACGAATAATCGCACCGACACAACAGACCGCATCGTACTTGCCACTGCTTAAGATTTTATCGAGCGCTAAAGGAATTTCATACGCCCCAGGGACTAAAATAAGGTCTAAATTCTTCTCATCGCCACCGTGACGAATAAACGCATCTTTCGCACCCTCGACCAAACGATCGGTGATAATATGGTTAAATCGGCTGTTGATAATCGCCACTTTTTCTTTACCATTTAGGGAGAGTTTTCCTTCAATAATATTCATAATGTTCCTTTTTTACTTTCTCTCATAATACACTATTTTTCGTTACACTTTGATTAGAAGAGGTTGAGGAACTATTTAAAGATGCCTAGAGGCTTACCAATCGGTAAAAATGACTTTCCAAAATGATGATTAAGTAAGATAGCTCCAGAGCCATAAAACGAGAGAAGTGCAATGCCGAGTTCCGCATAAGCGGCTAGCGTATGCGCGCCATGAAACCATCCAAATGTGTCGCCAATCAGCCCTAAAAATAGAAGATCAATCAAAATAAAAATCGCAAGCAGAACCTTGTTGGTCTCTACCGCACCAATGGTCATAAAAAGCGTGAAAACAAGATACCCAATGAACGCAAAACCAAGCTGTTTGCCATCGGCTTGTGACGCAATAACGTCACCAAAGAGACCCAACTTAATCATCCACGACAACGCCACGCCAAACCAAAAAAAGGCATACGCGCCAAAGGCAGTCGCCCCAAATGTGTTATTGTGTTTAAAGTCAAAAAAACAGGCAATGAGCTGAACAAAGGCGCCTAAAAAAATAGCCCAAGGCAAGACGAGCGAAAGCCCCAGCGTCAACCCCAATTTTTGTGATGAAGCGACCAGTGTCACCATAGCCAAACCAAAAAGCCCCAGTGGCGTTGGGTCAGCAACAATATGTTTAATGTGTTGAATATCTTGAGTCACGATGCACTCTCCCTTTATTTAAAATAAAGAGAGAATTGTAGTCTAACGTTCTAATAATCGCGTGACAATTTACTTTTTCTTCCACACGCTTACATGTAAAGATTTTACGACCTCTTTTCGCGCACTTTCATGGGTACTCAAGCGCATCTCCACAGGCATTACATGTAAATCAAAAAAGGGCGATAAATGCTCGCTTAGTGCATCGAATGTACTGTATTTTTCGCCATTTTTCTTAACGCCACCGAGCCATTTGGCACGAGGTGTTTTGGCTTCATCCCAGTCGTAACTACTGGCAATGACTAAAAATCCTTGCGGATTGAGACGCTCTTTGATCTTCTCTAAAAAGAGTGCAGGATCGTACAAGGTATCGAGCATATCATTGGCTAAAATGAGGTCGTAGCCATCAAAATAAGGCTTCATATTGTGCGGATCAGCCTGCCAAAATTCTACTTTTTGGATCTTTGGAACAATGCCAAAATCGCTCAAATTTTTCTCGATAAAGAGTGCGAGTTCACCCTCTTCCTTTAAAGTATATTTGAGTTTGCCACTCTCTTTAAAATTGGTCGCAAGTCTGACAACGCGCGCCGTGAATTCAATGCCATGCACCATCTCAAAATGACGCGCAAGCGCAAAGGTTCCACGCCCTACCCCACAACCAATTTCAAGGGCCTTAGTTTTTTCACCGCCAAGCGCGATGCAAAACTGAGCCATTGTTTCATAATAGTTGTTCTCAATTTCTCCAAAATGCGCATCACACATTTTGGCAAGTGCAAAGTCTGTCTCGTAAAAGACCGAATGTGTCTCCACGGACTCATTGGATTCAATGTAGCGAAAGCCCGCATGTTGGTAAAAATGGCGACGAAACGCGTAACGAGACGCTCGAATGATTTCATTGCCCGTGCTAATCCACGAACCGCCTTTGATAATGTTATGCCTGTCATCAAACGTAGGAACGGAAAAATCATCGTAAAGCGGATGTACGGCAAAGCCATCAAACCCATTCATCGGCGTCTCGCTCCACTGCCACACATTGCCGATGACATCGTAAAAATCACCAAAGGCAAAGGTATCGACAGGCACGCTTGAGGCAAAATACTCTAGGTTGATATTGGCAGGTGCTTTGTCCCAAAACGGCTCTTCAATCTTTACATGTAAATCCCGAAGAACATACCACTCCTCTTCACTCGGAAGGCGAATCGACCTGCCCGTTTTGGCACTTTTCCAGTTGCAAAACGCTTTGGCTTCGAGGTAATTGATCTCGACAGGCCAACTCCATGGCATGGGGATTTCTTCTGCCATCAAGCGAAGAAAATAGCCATCATTATCTTTACTCCAAAACAGAGGCATTGTCGCATTTTTATACGTTTTCCACTTCCAGCCCTCTTCATTCCAGAAACGCTCATTTTCATAACCAGCATCTTCGATAAAGCTCAAAAACTCGGCATTTGAGACAAGATATTTGGACGCTTTGAACTCCTTCACCTCTTTTACATGTAAACCGTATTCGTTATCCCAACCGTACAGTGCATCGTCTCTTTTTTTCTCCAAACGAAGCGTCGTACCGTTTACATGTAACAACTCATTGTGCACAATTGGCGTGTCCAGTGGGCAGACTTTCCAAAAATCGCTCGGCTTTACACGTTCAAGTGGCAATTGGCGAATCAATACCGATGACGTCTCTAAATGAATGCGCTCATGCTCAATCCCCATCATAATCGCCCAAAATGGACTTTCCCACGAAATAGGCATCGAAAGTGGCAACGTATCAATCAACTCTAAGATCTTAACTTTAACGGCGTCACGGTAAGCTTGAATTTCAGCAATTCTGGGCCATTTGTAGTGCGATTGATTCAGATCATCCCAACTCATCTCGTCCACACCAATCGCAAAAATCGACTCAAATGTGGGGTTAATGCGCTTATCGATCAACTTGGCAAGCACCAATTTATTGATAAAAAAGGTTGCGGTATGTCCAAAATAAAAGACAAGCGGATGACGCAGAGGATCGGCCGTGAGGTAATAACTCTCATCATCTTTCATCAACTCAAAGAGTTTCTCATAGACCGTATAAGTTTTGAGAAAATACTCCCTGATTTCCTGCCTTTTTTGCTCGCTTGTTCCCTGATTGAGAAGAATGTTGCGCGTTGGGATCAGTTGCATCTTATGCCTTTAAGCTGTCTTGAATCGCTTTAATATCTTTGAGTGCCAAAGCTAAATCTTCTAAATCAAGCATATTGGGGCCATCGCAGAGTGCCTCGCATGGATTAAAATGCGTTTCAAAAAAGAAACCATCCACGCCAACAGCTGCAGCTGCGCGTGAAAGCGGACGGACAAATTCACGTTTTCCACCACTTTTGCCCCCCTCAGTTCCAGGCATTTGCACCGAATGGGTTGCATCAAAAATGACAGGCGCAAATTCACGCATAATGCCAAAACTACGAGCATCGACGACTAAATTGCCATAACCAAACGTTGAACCGCGCTCTGTGAGCCACACGCCTGCTTTTTTGGCGGCTTCATAACCCTCTTCTTTGACACCTCTGGTATCGAGCACTTTTTTAACCGAATAGCGCATATCCGCAGGATTTAAAAATTGTCCTTTTTTAACATTGACTACGCATTTGGTCTGTGCCGCTGCGACCAAAAGGTCAGTCTGACGACATAAAAACGCTGGGATTTGAAGCACATCAACGACTTCGCCGACGGGTTTGGCTTGCGTATAATCGTGAATATCGGTTAACAGTTTATAGCCAAACTGCGTTCTCACCTCATCCAAAAGCTTCAAACCCTCATCCATTCCAGGTCCCCTGAAACTATCGATACTGGTACGATTGGCTTTATCAAAACTGCTTTTAAAATAAAAATCAATGGTTGGGTCTTCGTGATAACTTACTAATTTTTCTGCAACCCGAAACAGGCTGTCTCTGCTTTCAATGACACACGGTCCTGCGATTAAAATCACTCTTTCTCCTTTGCTACGATAATTCCGCTCATTACGACTAAGAGTATACCAAATAGTCCGATAATATCTGGTAAACCATCTCCTAAAACCACGCCGATAATCAGCGAAAAGAAGATAATAGAATACCCAGCCGCCCCTACAATTCCCGCTTTTGTGGTCGCAAATGCCTTGGTCATGTAGATCTGTCCAATTGCCCCAGACAAGCCCATCAAAAGAATATAAAGCCACTGAATCCCCACAGGAGCAATGAACTTTCCTAACATAAAATCAAACATCGGTGTGTGAAAGTATTCACTCAAAACCATAAAAAGTGCAGGAAAAAACGTTCCGGTTGAGACAAAGGCTAAGACAATGACGCGCGTATCGTAGACTCTATTAAGCTCTCTCACACTCGTATACGCCAATGCCGCCCCCAAACCGCTGAAAATTCCAAAAAGATCGGTTTTGGAGAGCATGAGTCCGTTTGGTTTCATCACACAAACAATGCCAATAAAGCCAATAAAAACCGCCACCCATCCTTTCCAACCAATGGTCTCTTTTAAAAAGAAAAATGCCAAAATAGCGGTGAAAATAGGCGCGGTTCTGGAAAATGTGATCGCATCGGCGAGGGGAATATGCGCGATATTGTAGAAAAAAACCAGCATGGAAGCAAACCCAATGAGAGCTCGAAAAAGGAGTAACCAAGGCTTTCCACCCACTTGTTTGATGGGAAGTTTGAAGATGCTAAGGGCTACAAAAATCATCGTAACGCCATTACGAAAAAAGACCACTTCCACCGAATCCATATTTTGACTGAGCACCTTAGCAAAAGCCCCATCAAACGCAAAACTAAACGAGGAGATCAGCATAAACAAAACGCCTCTGTTTATACCGCCAATAAACTGTCTCAAAATAACTCCGATCGATCCTAAGTGCGTTATCTTAATCAATTCTGTGTTAAAATCCGTTGATTTTTCGATCTTGATTAGGGAGAGTAGATGAATCTTCAGCCATTTTTAGAGTACACACTGTTAGGACTCCCCGTTGCCCATATCACCATTGCCCTTGCCATTTTTCTCTTTGCACTTCTTTTTAAAAATATTCTTGCCGCCATCATTCTAAAACCCTTTAAAACCATTGCAAAACGCACCAAAACGACGACCGATGATAAACTGATCCTCGTCGCTGAAGAGCCTTTAAAATTCTCTATCATTCTTGTTGGTGCCTATATTGCGACGTTGTGGCTTCCTTTTTCTAACTTTGATCGGGTCGTTGATTTGATCATTAAATCCTTTATTACGTTTATGATTTTTTGGATTTTGTACCGTATTGTCGATAGCTTTTCCAATATTTTTAATTTTTTCTCTTCTAAATTTGGCAAAGAACTGAGCGAAGATATTCAACATTTTATGATTAAAACCATGCGCGCACTGATCATTGTGCTGGGGATTATGGCGGTTTTGCAAGAGTGGGGAATCAATGTGAGTGCGTTTGTCGCCTCGTTAGGTCTTGGAGGTTTAGCCTTTGCACTCGCGGCTAAAGACACCGTTGCCAATCTTTTTGGCTCGTTGGTCATTTTTACAGACCGCCCTTTTAAAGTCGGTGATTGGATCGAAACGCCCGCCGTTGAGGGGATGATCGAAGAGATTGGTATTCGCTCCACCAAAATTCGTACCTTCGCACAAGCGCTGGTAAGCATGCCCAATGCTACCCTTGCCAATACGCCGATTACCAACTGGTCACGCATGGGAAAACGTCGTGTAAAAACGCGTCTGGGGCTGACGTACAACACCTCCGTAGAGCAGATGCAGATGATCCTCAAAGAGATTAAAGCGATGCTTAAAAAACATCCTGATGTGCACCAAGAGACGATTTTAGTCAGTTTTGATGAGTTTGATAACAGCGCTTTGAGTATTTTCCTCTATTTTTTCACCAAGACGACAGTTTGGTTAGAGTATTTACATGTAAGAGAAGATGTCAATTTTAAAATCATGGAGATAGTCGCGCGTAACGGTGCGCAGTTCGCCTTCCCTTCTCAGACGCTCTATGTCGAGAGTTTACCAAAATAACAGCAAACACAGGGTATAATCAAGTCAATTATGTACTAAAGGTTACTATGAAAAAAATTGCCATTATCGGGCTGCCCAATGTGGGAAAAAGCTCTTTATTTAACCGTATCGCGAAACAACGCATCGCAATTACGTCTGATTTTAGCGGAACAACGCGCGACATCAAATCGCATCAAGTTTATATCACCGAAAAACCATGCCTTCTTTTAGACACAGGCGGACTCGACAAATCCACAGAACTCTTTGAAAATGTCCACACGATGTCGATGGAAGCTGCCAAAGTAGCCAACATCATCGTCATGGTGGTCGATGGTAAAATGCGCCCAAGCGATGAAGAGAAAAAAATCTTTTACGCCCTTCAAGCACGTAAAAAACCGATCGCTTTGGTCATCAATAAAATTGACAATGACAAAGAGATGGAGCGTGCGTGGGAGTTTGACGAATTTGGAGCCGAATTTGTCTTCCCCATCTCCGTTTCACACAACCGTGGCGTAAGCGCTCTTTTGGAGTGGATCGGAGAGCTTCTTCCTGAGGTTGAAGGTGCGACTCCTCCTCCTATCGAAGCAGAAGATGAGAGCGAAGAGGACGATTTGGACGATGAGGATGAATACTGGGACAATGAAGGCGTCGTTGACGATGAAGAAGAACCCTTACTCGAAGAGATCAAAGAAGAGGTCGAAACCAATCAAATCAATGTTGCGATCATCGGACGTGTCAATGTCGGTAAAAGCTCCCTTCTTAACGCCCTTGTTGGGAAACAACGAGCCGTCGTGAGCAGTGTTGCGGGTACGACGATTGATCCTGTGGATGAGAGCATCGAGTATGAAGACAAAGTCATCAACTTTGTCGATACCGCTGGACTTCGTCGTCGTGGCAAGATCGAAGGCATTGAAAAATTTGCTCTGATGCGCACCAAAGAGATGTTGGAGCGTGCCAACATTGCCCTGCTTGTTTTAGATACGAGTGAGCCTTTTTTAGAACTGGATGAGCGTATTGCAGGATTGGTGGAAGAGAACCATTTGGCATGTATCATCGTGCTGAATAAATGGGACAATCCACTCGCCGATTTTGAAAAAATCACTGCAGAAGTGCGAGACCGCTTTAAGTTTCTCTCTTACGCGCCACTCATTACGGTTTCTGCGAAAAGTAAACAACGTGTTGCAAAAATCAAAGATATGATTTTATCGGTCTATGCGAATTATTCACAACATATTCCAACGCGTCAGCTCAATGAGATCATCAAAAATGCGACCATTAAGCATCAGATCCCCAGTGATCACTCTAAAATCGTTAAAATTTACTTTGCAACCCAATACCTCACCAAACCGCCTCGCATCGCTTTGGTTATGAATAAACCGCGCTCCTTGCACTTTAGCTACAAACGCTACCTTGCCAATAAATTGCGTGAGAATTTCAATTTAGAAGGCTCTCCAATTTTGCTTTATCCACGTGCTAAAGGTGAGCGAGATAACGAACAGGAAAATAGCGGTGCTGAATCTTAAGAATAAAAATGTCGTTTTGATTGGCTTTATGGGTGTGGGCAAAGGTACCATTTCCAGAGCGCTGATCAAAAAAACCAAACGTTTTGGTGTCGATACCGATGATTTGATCGAGAGTATGGAAAACCGAAAAATCAAAGCTATTTTTGACACGGATGGCGAAGCGTACTTTCGTAAACTTGAGAAGAAAACGGCTAAATGGCTGGAAAAAAATGTCAAAAATGCCATTATCTCCACAGGTGGCGGTTTTTTCAAGGTCGATAATCTGGATGATATTGGAACGATTGTCTACCTTCGCTCTTCGTTTGATGGCATACTCAAACGTCTTCGTGAACATGAAAATGCCGATCTTAAGCTGGCAAAACGACCTTTGATGAGCGATAAAGCCAAAGCCAGAGCGCTATTTAAAGATCGATCAGTGTTGTACGAAGCAAAAGCGGACATCATCATCGATGTTGAAGATCGAACCATTGAAGCGATCATAAAAGAGATCATTGCAGTACTAAAGTTAAAAACAGAAAAAGAGTAGGACAGATTGATGAGAGTATTAACAGGCATTCAACCCTCTGGTGCACTTCACATAGGTAACTATTTTGGTGCGATCAAACAAATGGTCGATCTTCAAGAAAAAAGCGATCTTTTTATCTTCATCCCTAATTACCACGCGCTCACCTCGCTCAAAGATGGTGTGGCACTCAAAAACAATACCCTTGATGCGGCGATTAATTTTATGAGTCTGGGCATTGACCCGACCAAAGCGACGTTATGGGCACAGTCCGATGTCAAAGAGGTGTTGGAGCTTTACTGGGTGCTTTCAGGCTACACGCCGATGGGTCTATTGGAGCGCGCACACGGCTACAAAGACAAAGTCGCCAAAGGCATTGCAGCCAATCACTCTCTCTTTTCCTATCCTGTTTTGATGGCAGCGGATATTTTGCTCTACGACGCCGAAGTGATTCCTGTGGGCAAAGATCAAATTCAACACGTTGAGATTACACGCGACATCGCGATTAAATTCAATAATGAGTTTGGCGATATTTTTAAAGTGCCTGACTTCAAAGTTGATGACAATGTCGCAACGGTTCCAGGTCTTGATGGTGCTAAAATGAGTAAAAGCTATGGCAACACGATCGACATCTTCTGCTCCGAAAAAGAGCTCAAAAAAGCGACGTCACGTATTGTGACTGACTCGACGCCAATGGAAGAGCCAAAAGATTATCTTACATGTAACGTGTTTGCGTTGGCTAAACTCTTTTTGGAAAAGGACGAAGTAGTTGCATTGCAGGCGCGCTACCAAAAAGGTGGCGAAGGGTATGGGCATTTTAAAGCGTATCTTGCCACACTCATTTGGGACTATTTTGCGCAGGCTCGTGAAAAAAGAGCCTATTATGTCGAGCATAAAGACGAAGTATTTGCTATCTTAGATGAGGGCGCAGCAAAAGCGCGTGCCATTGCCTCTGAGAAAATGCGTGTTGTTCGTGATCTTGTTGGAATTTATCGTTAAGGGAAACCATGTTAGATATTAAACTCATACAAAATGATTTTGAAAGCGTTGCGCAAAGCCTCAGAAAGAAAAAAGTCGATGAAAGTCTTTTAGAAGAGCTTCGTGCGATCTCATTGGAACTTAAAAGTGCACGTCTTGTTTTAGAACCACTTCAAGCAGAGCAAAATTCTAAAAGTAAACTCTTTGGTGTGTATGCGAAAGAGGGAAAAGATGTGGGTGCACTTAAAGCGGAACTCTCAGAGAATAAAGCAAAAATAGCTGATGCGCAAGAGATCGTACGTTCATTGGAAGAGAAACTGGAAGCATTAGCGACCATCATTCCCAATATGCCCTCCCATTTGGTGCCAGAGGGTGAAGATGAGAATGACAATGTGGAACTCAAACGCGTTCTTGAACCCAAAGTTTTTTCCTTTACACCCAAAGAGCATTGGGATATAGACAGTGCGCAAAATTGGATCGATTTTGAACGTGGCGTTAAACTGGCTAAGAGTCGTTTCAGTGTGTTAAAAAATGAAGCAGCACGACTGGAACGTGCGTTGATTAATTACATGCTCGATTTTAACCGAACGCGAGGCTTTGTCGAAGTCGCCGTTCCTTACATTGTGAATCGTGAAACGCTTATGGGAACAGGACAACTACCAAAATTTGAAGATGATCTCTTTAAAATTGAGGGTGAAGATCTCTTTTTGATTCCAACGGCGGAAGTGCCTGTGACCAATCTTTTTAGAGATGAGATTTTAACTAAAGAAGAGTTGCCGCTTAAAATGACCGCCTATTCTGCTTGTTTTAGAAAAGAGGCTGGTAGTGCGGGTAAAGACACGCGTGGTATGATTCGCCAACACCAATTTGACAAAGTAGAATTGGTCTGCATCACGACACCTGAACAAAGCGAAGCTGTTTTTGATGAGATGCTTACATGTGCCTCCGATCTTCTCACTTCCCTTGGACTTCCGCACCGTCATTTGATGCTCTGCGGTGGCGACCTTGGCTTTAGTGCCGCCAAAACGGTGGATCTTGAAGTCTGGCTTCCGGGTCAAAATAGATACCGTGAAATTAGCTCCGTCTCTAATACGTTTGACTTCCAAGCACGCCGTGCCAAAATCCGTTTTAAAGACGAGGGTAAAAACCGTTTAGCGCACACACTCAATGGCTCTTCCTTAGCCGTGGGTCGAACGCTTATTGCGATTATGGAAAACTACCAAATGGAAGATGGTACTGTCTCCATTCCAGACGTTTTGAAAAAGTACATGTAAGATGGCAGAAGAAGTCGTTATCCTCGAAGCGGATCCCTTAAGCACAAGCGAAGAAGAGGGATTTGCGCCGATAGCAGAGGAAGGCGCTGAGGAAACAGCCGCCACTTCTGCCCTCCAAAATGAAGAGGATGAGCAAAAAAGCAAATCGAAGAAAAAATTGCTGATTTTACTCATTTTGGGATCGATACTACTTCTTGGGATCGTGATTGCCATCGTGATCATCATCCAAAATAAAAACAGAGCTGCCAATATGCCTGTAGCTGTAGCGCAAGTGGTTGAAAAACCTGTGCTCAAAGAGCAATTTTCCCCTTCAAAATTGGAAGGTATGATCAAAAAAGCGCATCTTCTGTATGAGCAAGGAAACAAAGATGACGCTCTTAAAATCTATGAAAAAATTGCCACCTTCAATGAAGCCATCTCCTACTACAACATCGGTGTCGCAAAACTCAAAGAACAAAATTTTCCAGAAGCCTTAGAAGCGTTTAAAAAAGCGATTCAAAATAAAGAACACCGCACCATTAGCGCTATTAACGCTGCGGTATGCGCACTTGAGATGAAAGATAACACGCTTTTTACCTATTACATCGATCTTGCATTTGCATACTTGCCTGAGGAGAGTAACGCCCCACTCTACTCCTATTATGTAGGACTGGTGCATTACTATAAAGATTTTTACTATGAAGCACTGAGTGCTGTATCGCATCCGAGCAATGATTTTTACAAAGAGGATCAAGAGTACCTCTCGTCTAAAATATTAGCGTCGCTCAATTACAATGCGTATGCCCTCTCCACGCTTGAAAAAATTGAAAAAATGAGCGATTATTTTACCCTTGGTCTTTTGCAAGCAAAACTAGGCGAGTTTTCAAAAGCAAAAACGTCCTTGCTAAAAGCACTTCAAAATGACCGCGAAAATCCCAAAATTAAAATGGCATTGGCGATGGTTGAAAATAAAATGGGCAACCTCGGTAATGTCGCTTCACTGATGGGCGAAGTCTACAAAGTCCGCGACACGGATGCTCAACCCATCTATAAAATGCACGCTATTTTAAAACCGTCTCTTTTTGATGTGGACAAAGCGCAAATCGAGTTTGAGAAAGAGCTCTTCTTCAATGATGAAAATACCTATAGCCTTATCTTTTACTATGCTCCGTATAAAGTATTTGATGCCAAGCAGACGATTGATTACATCCGAAAAGGCAGTATGAATATTTTTATTGATGAGATAGGACCTGCTCTTTCGTATTTAAAAGCGAGCTCTACGATCTCTAAAGTCAATATTGCGATCAGCAAAGGGATTAAAAAAGCACTCGATTTTCATGTCTACGAAGCAAATGATATTTTTGCAAAAATGGTAGAAGAGTATAAAAATCACTCCATTTTGCACTACAATTTAGCCCTCACCTACGCACAAATGGGCGATTATGCCGCAGCGTATAAAAACTTCTCTAAAAGTTACCATCTTGACAGCAACAACTACCTTGCCGGTGTTTTTGCTTTAATGAGTGGAAATTTGATCGGCAAAGACATCACCAAACTCTCAGAAGATGTCAAAGAGAGTATTAACAAAAATCAGACATTGGAAAAAGATAACCTTTACGCTTCGCTTACGCACCTCACGGATGGAAACCATTTTTCCCTCACGCGTTGGATTGAAAAAGAGAAAGAAGATAGTCCTCTGAGTCTTATGCTCAACATCATCGCAGCACAAAAGCTCAATAATGAGCGCATCTACCGCTTAAGCACGCAAAAACTTCAAGCACTTCTCCCTAAAGATATTATTTCCAATATCATTGCGTTTAATGTAAAGCACCAAAAACAGGACATTAAAAATTATGCTAAAGCGATTCAAATGGAGTTTAACCGTCTTCCTTTGGATTATGATGCCTTCTATTTTGGTCCTAAAATTGTGAAAGAGCAGTACATCAAACTGCTTCAAATTGGAGGCTTACTGCATCAAAAACGCGACAGCGTAAGGGTTAAAATGGAAGAAGAGCGCATTGATATTCCATCCATCATGCAAACCCTTGCGTACATGGAAATCTACACGAACAATTTTGAAGAGGCATTTTCCCTTTACAATAAACTCATTGATGATTACGGCAAAAAAGACACCCATACGATTTTTCTAGCCTCGGTCGCGGCGATTGGTGCAGGGCACAGTGAAAATGCGATTGCACTTTTGGAACTCTCAAAGCTAACCGATCCTAGCAATGTGGAGAGTAAATATGCCCTTGGGTTGCTCTACCAAGAAGTGGGAAATTTTGAAGCGGCTAATGCGCAGTATCGTAGTATTGGAAATATTGGTTTTATCTCAGATTATTTTAGTTTTGCGATTCAACGATAAGCTTACATGTAAAGGAAAAAACCTTTACATGTAAAGATTTTCAAGAGGCTAAATGCCCTCTTCATTGCCCATTTTAAGGGTTCGTAAGTTATCTCGCATCGAGATGTAACTGTTGAGTGCGCCAATGTACGCTTTAGCGGTTGCTAGCATCGTATCGACACTTAAACCATGCCCCATAATTGCAGGTTTGCTCTCATCAAAAACCACTTTTACAAGCACTCTTGCCATCGCATCTTTGCCTTGCGAAACGGCGTCCACTTTATAATCTTTAAGCTCACCACTGACCCCACACACACGATCAATCACTTTAAAAATCGCGTCCATCGTGCCATTGCCAATCGCCGCATCGGTGATCTCTTTGCCATCATGCAAAATAGTCACAGCCGCACTCGGAACGCCTCCAGGTGCACAATCAGAGAGTTGTAAACGTACCAAGTCAAAGACCTGAGGAATTTTTGTGATCTCCTCAGCCACAAGGGCACGCAAGTCATCATCAAAAATCTCTTTTTTCTGATCGGCCAAGATTTTAAAGCGATCAAACGCCTCATTGATCTCTTCATCTTTCAGCTCATACCCAAGCGTGCTCAGTTTATCTTTAAACGCATGTCGACCTGAATGTTTGCCAAGGACGATTGAGTTTTTATCAAGACCAATATCTTTTGCACTCATAATCTCATACGTTTGAGTATGTTTTAACACGCCATCTTGGTGAATGCCGCTCTCATGTGAGAAGGCATTTTTACCGACAATCGCTTTGTTAGGCTGAGGCTCAATACCCGTAATGGAAGAGACCAATTTGCTTGTTGGGTAAATCTCTTTGATGTTAATGTTCGTCTCATAGCCACTAAAATGATCTTTGCGCGTACGAAGCGCCATCACGATCTCTTCTAACGCCGCATTTCCAGCGCGCTCACCCAAGCCGTTGATCGTACACTCCACTTGACGTGCACCATTTTCAATACATGCTAAAGAGTTCGCTACAGCCAGACCTAAGTCGTTATGATTGTGCACCGAGATGATGGCACGATTCCCTACAAACTCGCTCAACGATTTGATGATAGCGCCCATCTCTGTGGGCAAACGGTATCCTACGGTATCGGGGATATTGAGCGTTGTCGCACCCGCGTTGATGACCGCATCTAACACCTCTTTAAGAAAGCTTACATCGCTGCGTCCTGCATCTTCACAGCTAAACTCGACATCATCGCAAAAGGTTCTAGCATACTGAACCGCTTCCACCGCTTTTTTGATCACTTGCTCGGGCGTCATTTTGAGTTTGTATTCCATATGAATTGAACTGGTTGCAATAAAGGTGTGAATTCGGTTCATCTTTGCTTTCGCCACAGCCTCGCCCGCTGCTTTAATGTCACGATCCAGTGCGCGAGCAAGAGAGCAGATACGGCTCTTGGTTACCGCCTCACTAATGCGCGCAATCGCATCAAAATCACCAGGACTTGCCGCAGCAAACCCAGCTTCGATGACATCCACCCCCAATTTTTGGAGTTGCAATGCAATCTGAATCTTCTCTTCGGTATTCATAGAAGCCCCAGGGCTCTGCTCACCATCACGTAAAGTGGTATCAAAAATGATAATTTTAGGGTTACTCATGGGTTATTCCTTAGTAAATTTGTTTGAAAAATGAGAAAAGTAAAAAAGAGTTAGAGGAAGAGGAGGTTTTGCAGGAGAGCGTTTTTAATCTCTATCTTGGGTAAATTTTTGATCGATTTCATAATGCCAATATCAACGCTGTTCATCGCTTCTCCTTTAAGTAAGATACGTGAGGTAAAGTAACTTTACCTCAAAGTACGCGTATTATACTAATTTTTATGAAATTTGGCAACGACGAAGTTATAAATACCGCGCGTCAGACCATACGCTAAATAGGCGGTAATTAAAAATGTTCCGACTTCAATCGGATAGAGATAAAGCATTGAAAAAACAAGAATCAAATAGACCAAAATTTTGATCAAATGACCTTTATGCATATCGATCTTTTTAAAGCTTGGGTAGCGAATATTGCTCACCATTAAAAAAGAGAGAACACCCAAACCAATAAGCATAATCCACTCAATGCCGTGCATAAAAGTATGTTCGCGGTAGAGCAAAATCCACATGGAGACAACAACCGCCGCCGTAGGAATGGGAACACCGATAAAAACAGAAGGCTCAGAGACACCAATCATAATGTTAAAACGAGCCAGTCTAATCGCACCAAACACCACATACATAGCGCACATCAGTGAGCCTAGTTTGCCATACATATGCCCTACGCTAAAGTAAAACAGCATAGCAGGAGCTACGCCAAAAGCAACAATGTCGGCTAAAGAGTCAAACTCAGCACCAAATTTACTTGTCGCATTGGTCATACGAGCGACTCTTCCATCCAACCCATCAAAAATGAGAGAGAGCAAAATGTAGACCGCAGCTTTTTCAAATTGTCCATTGGCGGAAGCAATAATACTAATCACGCCTAAAAAAGCACTTGCTGCTGTAAAGAGATTGGGGAAAATATAGATCAGTTGGAGTTTATTGCCATTGCTATTTTCTATCATCGGTATCCTTGTACGCAAGATAGCCTAATACGCTTGACCCTGCTTTGACTTCATCACTTAATGAAACTTTAATGCGCGTATCAAGAGGCAGTAAAAGTGCCACCTCTCCATCGCGTAAAAAGCCCAATCGTTCACCCGCTTTAAAGGCGCCTATTTTGGAGAAAAGTGTAATCTTTTGGCTCCATAGACCCGCACTCACAATCATTTTGATCGGGGCAAAAGCACTCTTACATGTAAGCCCTTTGCGCTCAGCCATCAAGGCAAAAAGAGGCGATGTGGAGGGCATAAACAGTCCAAAACGTTTTTTGATCTCTAAAATTTCCATGCCAAGCGGTGCGCGTAAAACACCCACATCCCAAAAGGATTTTCGAATGACAAGGCGCAATGCTTCACTGCCATCACTCAAACTTATTTTTGAAATGTCAGTGACCTTACCATCCAATGGCGCAATTAAACAGCGCTCATCGTCTTCTTCAGCAATACGTTCAGGATTGCGGTAGCTATAAAGGGTTCCTGCAAAAATCAGAAAAAACACCCATGATAAAAACGAGAGTGCGTAAAAAAGGAGGAAAACCATGAACGCTAAAACGACTTGGTTCCATCCCTCTTTTGCAATAATGTGTGTTGAAGTAAACGACCCGTTACGCATCAGTCTTAGGTTCTTCTTCAGAAATTTTTGACTCGTGTCTCACGAGGGGAGCTTTGAGCTTTGAAGGAATGTTAAATTCAATTTCAAATGCTTCAATGACCGCACGTAGCTGAACGCCATCAATCGTCTCATACTCACTCAGTTTGGACACAATGCGCTCAATACACTCACGATACTCTTCCAAACGCTCCTTCACAATCACGTAGCGCGCTTGAAGCGTCTCTTTAATGTGCTCATCCAGTTTTTCAGCCATTTTCTCACTGTAATCTTTACTTGTTCCACCATTTAAGAAAACATTACGCTGTTTTTCAAGAACCATCAATCCTGCCACATCGCTCATTCCGTAAATGCTGACCATCGATTTGATAATATCTGTTGCACGCTCCAAGTCATTGCCAGCACCGGTTGAAATTTCACCTAAGAAAACCTCTTCCGCCGCACGACCACCCAAAAGCACATCGACTTCAGCAATCAGCTCATGCTTTTGCATTAAAAATTTATTCTCTTCGGGCGTATTAAGCGTATAGCCAAGGGCTGCCAGTCCTCGTGGGATGATAGAAACCTTCGAAACTCTCTTCGCTCCCTTGGTTGTTTCCGCAACCAAAGCATGGCCACTTTCATGATACGCTACGATGCGTTTCTCCTCTGGATTAATGCGTCTACTTTTTTTCTCCAAACCTGCAATGGCTCGTTCAACTGCGTCAACTAAATCAATTTGCTCTACATACTCTTTATTTTTACGTCCACCCAAGAGTGCTGCTTCGTTAATAATATTGGCAAGATCAGCACCCGCAAGTCCTGCAGTTAACCGTGCAATCTCTTCAAGGTCAATATTTTTACCAAGTTTAATGTCCGCACTATGAACTTTTAAAATATCTTTCCTGCCTTGAAAATCGGGCTTATCGACCAATACTTGTCTGTCAAAGCGACCAGGTCGTAGAAGTGCAGCATCTAAAACTTCGGGACGATTCGTTGCGGCGAGGACAATCACCGGTGATTTATCGGAGCTAAAACCATCCATTTCGGCGAGCAGTTGATTGAGCGTTTGTTCTCTCTCATCATTACCACCCATCATACCGTTCGCAGCTCTACTTTTACCAATCGCATCAATCTCATCGATAAAGACAATAGCCGGAGCCTCTTTTTTAGCGTTTTCAAAAAGATCCCTCACACGACTTGCACCCACACCTACAAACATCTCGATAAAACTTGAACCTGAAACAGAGAAGAAAGGAACACTCGCCTCTCCCGCAACCGCTTTGGCAAGCAGGGTTTTACCCGTACCTGGAGGGCCTACTAACAGCACACCTTTAGGAATTTTAGCGCCTAAACTCATGTAGCGATCCGGAAACTTGAGGAAATCAACAATCTCTTTCACTTCCTCTTTTGCCTCTTCCACACCTGCGACATCTTCAAATTTCACTTTTGGTTTTTCTGAATTGACAAGCTTTTTACTGCTTCCCATGCCGAGAATTCCGCCACCCATATTTTTTTGCATTTTGTTTGCCAGAAACATCCAAATACCAAAGAAAACAAAGACAGGAAGTACCCATGAAAACAGAATTTCGGTTAAGATATTAGACTCATTGTAACCGCCATAGCCCACTTTTTTCTCATCCATTAAAGGAATAAGCGTGCTATCTTCGCCGACTTTTTTCACAACATAAACTGTTTTTTGGGCACCTTCAGGAGAAAAGGCTTTGATCGTGGTTTGACCAATGGCAACATAACTGATTTGATTATTGCGAATAAGCTCTTTGAGCTCATAATAACTAATATTTTTAGTCGCGCTGTTTTGCCCACTAAACGTAGCACCCACAGCGGGGTCAGAGACCGTCGTAAAATTTTTAAATAAAACGACGATGACAATGGCAAAAATCGCAAACATTAAGAGTGGATTTTGATTAAAAAAGTTATTTTTCTTTTCGTTTTTGTTATCGTTTTGATTATTTTGACTCATCTAATTCCTTTGTAGCACGAGTGTAAACCACTCTTCTTTTTGATACTTTTCAACCAATTTCATCGAAGAAAACTTACTTTCTACTTTATCGACGTATTTATCTAAAATGCCAGAGAGTATCAGTAATCCACCCTCTTTGACTGCTTTTTGTAAATCACTGGAAAGCATAATCAGTACATCTGCGATAATATTGGCAACAACAATGTCATACTCTTTTTCACGTTTTTGAACCGAACCTGTCCAAATGCGATGAAAACTTTCATGATTGAGCTTAAAATTTTCCGTTGCGCTATCGGTCGCTTGGGCATCCGTATCGCACAGATCCACAATGGCACCACACTTTCGTGCCGCAATGCTTAAAATGCCACTACCGCACCCAACGTCTAAAAGTTCATTGCCTTCTTTGACATAGTTTTGCAATACCATGAGACAACCGTACGTTGTTTCATGGTGTCCTGAGCCAAACGCAAGGGCTGGATCAATAATAATATTTTTCTTGTTCGCAATGCCCTCCACCCAGCTTGGATGAATGTAAAAGTCGTTTACATGTAAAGGTTGTATGGAATTTCGATACTGCTCTATCCAATCTTCATTCTTTTTTACTAAAAGCTTTGTGTCAAGCGTAATCTCTTGACCAAGAGCGTTCGTAAGCTCTTTGGCAAAGGCTTCCACACCAAAAAGAACTAACTGCAACTCTTCTTCACTGCGTAAAATCAGTGTGCCTTCATTCTCTTCAATAGCCTCATCGCTGAGGCTCATGATAAAGTCAAGAAAAAGTGGGTATTCACTACTAGGGGTTATTTGAAGTTCGTTATAGGTTTTTTCCATTCAAATTAACCTAAAACATCCTCAAGTTTTTCTTTAAGAACTTGTGGGGTAAAAGGCTTAACGATATAGTTGTTGACACCCGCTTTAAGCGCTGTAATCACTTCTGCCTTACCACCTTCTGTTGTGACCATGATGATTGGCATACCTTCATATTTTTTTTCAGCTCTAACTTTACGAACCAAATCCAACCCATTCATCTCAGGCATATTCCAATCGGTAATCAGCACATTAATATCTGGTGTGCGCTCCATGATCTGCCAGGCTTCCACACCATGTTCTGCTTCCAAAACGTCATCAAATCCTAATCGCTGTAAGGTGTTCTTAATAATACGGCGCATTGTCGAGCTATCATCTACTACAAGCAGCTTCAATGTCACTCCTTTTGTCGTTAAGTTATTGCTATGGGTTAAATTCTAACCAAGTTTAGTTTGAACTTAGTTTAAAGCGTTTCTTTAGCGATATACGCAAAAGCTTCACGCAAATCTAAGCTCCCCTCATAAAATGCTTTTCCCACGATGACACCAGAAACCTTGCGGCTCTGCTTCAACGAGATAATATCGTCTAAATTCTTTAAACCTCCACTCGCAATCGTGGCAATGCCTGAAGCTTCTGCGATGGCAAGTGTAAAATCAAGATTAACGCCACTGAGCATTCCATCACGCCCGACATCGGTGCAGATGATCGCTTCAACCCCTGCATCGGCAAACGCACGTGCCAAATCCGTCGCTTTCATCGTGGATTTTTCAGCCCAACCTTCTACGGCGACATACCCATCAATGGCGTCAATACCGACGACCACACGGTATTTTTGCGCCATCTCTTTGACAAAAGCGGGGTTTTTCAAGGCGATGGAACCTAAAATGACGCGATCAATGCCTAAATCGACATAGCGACGAATCGTCTCTTCATCGCGGATTCCGCCACCCAATTCTAGTTTTAAATGACAGTTTTCCCGAATCTTCTCAATTTGCTCAAGGTTTTTAGGCTCACCGGCGAATGCCCCGTTTAAATCAACCAGATGCACCCATGTTGAGCCCATCTCTTCAAACACTTTTGCCACTTCCCAAGGCTCATTCGAGTAAATTTTGGCACTCTCCATCAGCCCTTTGGTAAGGCGTACGGCTTTGCCATCTTTCAGGTCTATCGCTGGTAAAATATCCATCATAACTCCACAAAATTCTTTAAAATTGCCAATCCATTGGCATGGGATTTCTCAGGGTGCGGCTGAAAACCAAAAACATTGTTTTTTTGAACGGCACTGGGAAATTCATAGCCGTACATTGTTTTACCAATGGTGTATTGGTCATCACACTGCGCATGAAAACTGTGCACAAAATAGAGGTAAAACGACTCTGGCATCCCTTTAAACAAAGGTGTCTCTTTCTTTACATGTAATTGATTCCAGCCCATGTGTGGTACTTTAAGGCGCTGATCAAACCGTGAAGTATCAAACTTCACGATCTCTCCTTCAATGAGCCCAAGCCCAGCACAGTCACCAAACTCAACACTGCTTTCAAACAGCAGTTGCATGCCAAGGCAAATGCCTAAAAGCGGTTTGCCTGAAATAGCAAACGCTCTTACCGCCTCATCAAGATTTCGCTCTTTTAGGCAACCCATCGCATCTTTAAAAGCACCAACTCCTGGTAAAATGATCTTATCAAATTTCGAAACCGTACCGGCATCTTTGACAATTTCAACCGCAACACCAAGCTTTTCAAACGCATTGGTAACGCTCCTGAGATTGCCCATATTGTAATCAATCAACCCTATCATGAATCTCTCTTTTGCGGAATAGATTTAAGGTAAAACGCAAGCCCAAAGAGAAGGAATGTGACACCTCCAAGCAGGTAAACCGCGTATAAAATGTGCGCCGCGTCAATAATTGCAAATTTAAAGACGAGCATTAATGCCTCAATCGCAAGGGCGATAATGATGGAGCCTAAAAAACGCACCATCGTTTTGTGCATGCCTCCACCTTCATCTTTTTCATTTCGACCTAACACTTCCTCTTCAAAGATCGTTTTCACCAGATCAAAAATGGCTAAAGAGAGTGTGACCAAAATGGTTGATTCAAACATCGCTTTAATATCAAGAAGATTAAACTCAAATCCATGCATAAACAAGCTACGCATCCCATTAAAAAGTAACAGAAGAGCTATCGCCAATAAGCAAAGCGAAAAAACGGTATAGATCACTTGGGAACTTTTTCCAAAAACAGACTGTAACGACGAAGGGTGGGCAATTTTTAAAATGTGCTCCAAAGAGACATCGATACAGGCAATAAATTTTAAAATCCCTTGCTCATCATAAATAGGATAAGAGGCTGTCACTGTTAAATCGTTGGTCAATGTTGAAGGATACGGGTCGCTTAAAACACAACGTTTTTCGCGCACGGCACGGTAATAATAGGACTTGCCACTACGGTTTTGACCGAGTCCTCCTTTACGGTGTGGATCATCGGTGATGTTATTGATGACCTGATCGCCTTTGTTATCAAGCAAATAAAGGGCTTCAAACTCTTCCACTTCGTGGACAATTTTATCTAAACTCGCGCTGATGACATCCAAATTGGGTTCAGGCATACGGTTCGGGATATTGCGCGTAAAGAGATAGCACAAATACGCTCTTGCTCTGGTTCTAACTTCAGAAAATTGCTGAATCTCACGAATAACCATATCGCTTACCTTTTGTTTTTTTCGTATTGTAACTAAATTTTGAGCCGATAGACTTTAGCGTATGCCTCTAAACTAATCGGTTCAAAAAATCGTTCATCATAATTTTCCAACACAAAGAGTTGAATGTAGCTCGAATGGAACATAGCTTCATCAAGAATCAGAAACGTATTGTACGCTTGCATGTAAATAATCGAAAAAAGCCCATCGGGATGGATGATAGTTTGCTCTTTAATGAGTTTAAACTCAGGTGTATACGCTGTTTGGATGAAGTTTTTAACAGGCACTTCTTGATTGCCAATCTTAAGCATCCCTTTGGCTTTATCTAAGACAACACCGCCGCTAAAATTGAGCAGAGAACCTGTGTCTTTAAACTGTGAGGTTTGAAAGAAGAAAGGCTGGCGCGTCATCTTTCCGCTCATAAGATCCATACTACTAAATTGCGCGACCGTTGGAAAAATACTCATCATACGGTATGGCAGGTAGAAATAAATTTCGCGTGTTTTAGCCGGTAACGAAAGAGGCGTTTGAAGCGCATCCAGAAAATCATTGGCATCTTTAAAACCGTAATCTAATGTCATTTGAGCCGTGTTGTTTATAATTTTAGACTGTTGCTCTTTAGCTTTGGTCTCATTCTCTTCAGCCGTGATAAATGCCTTTTCTGTGTATTCTACTTCCAAACGAGCAAGCTTCGCCGCACTTTCTTGATCGTTGGTTAACATAAAACTCACAGGGAAATTGACATCGCCACTATGCTTACCACCATCAATCAATGTTTTCGTATCGGCGTAGTAGCGCAAAGGATAGCCATAGTCCCACCACGCAACGATGTAATCGTCTCGACCTGCAATGTTTCGAAGCGAATCGAGCTGTTCCACTTCCGTTTTATTCATCACCGTCGGCACACGATAATCGATTACATGTAAAAGGTTTGGGTACAAAACCCCAAGGCTTGAGAGTATCACAAAGCTCGATTTAACCAGCCCTCCAAGCCGCTCATTGATAAACACTCCCGTGATATAAGCGCTACATATAAACAGTAAATACGCCATCCCCAAGGCACACACCGGCACAGCATAAATCGTAAAACGAAGTCCTCCCCAAAGGGCTAAAAAGCCAAGTCCTAACAGTGGCAAGCCTAAAAGCATCGCAGGGTATTTTTTGACCATTAAAACGTAGCCAATGAGAGAAAGTATAAACGTGATCGTATGACCACTGATACGCTCTGCAAAAGTGATAAAATCAATTTGACCTGCTTCGCGTACGGTTTGCATTACGGAGAAAAAATGCAGTGGTAGTACATCTGTACTCAATTCAATTGTATCTTTAAAGACATATCCTTTAAGCTGTCCCCAAATCGGTGCAAATCCTCCTGTTAGAAAAAAGAGACCTATAGCCAATACAAGAAAGTACCCAATATATTTGTCCCCATACTTCTTTTTAAAACTGATATAAACACCAAGAACAATCACAAATCGTACCAAACTTGGCAATCCCATCATCGCAAAAAGCATAATCGTTAAGAGTTTAAAATGAAAAATATTTTTCCGATCAAAAATCAATGCATATGCTAAAATCAATCCAAAATACGAAAATTCCAACGAATAGCTTTGAGGATACCACCAACGATAGACAATAATTTCTAAGGCTGTAATTAAAAGGTATTTTTCTTCTTTCGTCCGTAAGGCTAAAATCAGCGACCATAACAGAAACGTTGGAAAGACAATATTGAGCATATCGGTATCGTAATAGCCAATCATCGTTCGGTTGTAATAACTCACCGCAATCGAAGCAAGAAGCGCCGCTAAAAATCCCATCTCAATCATTTTAAAATGATGCGCAATCAAAATGATGGGTACAACGATCAATGAGCCTAAGAGAGAAGGCATATAAAAAATTGTTGTTTCTAATGAGAACGGAAACAGTTTAACCGCAAGGTAAGTCAACCATGAAGCCGCTTCATTGACAGGAGAAAGCGCATGTTTTTGCGATATGCCATACAAAAGATCTCTTGCCCCCTCCGCCCAAAAATAGCCATCATTCGTGTTAATCATAAATTGCCCAGCAAATTTAAAACTTTCATAGTCGCTAAACTGATAAACCCAAATCAAACGTACGCAAAAACTAAATGCAAAAGCCAGTACAATAAGACTTGTAATAACATAGGTGCTTTTTTTATCTCTTAAATCTTGATTCATACCGATCCCTAGTGTGCATTATGATTAAATTCAGGAACAATCTCTTTTAATTTTGCTATTTTATCGTTACATGTAAACAGTTCTTCGATATCAGTACAGAGTTTATCAATCGCATACGGTGTTTTGTTTGTGACCATAATTGACTCATAGGCTGTCTTTTTATCGCTCTCATGGATGAGTAACTCTTCATACAGTTTTTCACCAGGACGAAGCCCTGTAAATTCAATCACAATCTCTTTTTTACCCGAGAGATCGATCATTTTTTGTGCCAAATCAGCAATTTTGACAGGCTCTCCCATATCCAAGATAAAAAGCTCTCCGTTCTCGCCGATAGCCCCTGTTTGAAGCACCAATTCACACGCTTCGGGAATGAGCATAAAATAACGCGTAATTTCAGGATGCGTTACCGTAATAGGTCCGCCTTTTTCAATTTGCGCCTTAAACTTTGGAATCACAGAACCGCTACTGCCAAGAACATTGCCAAAACGAACAGCTACGATGTGTGTTTTTTTCGCATCCACATTTTGAGCATAAAGTTCGCAAATGCGTTTGGTCGTCCCCATAACGTTCGTTGGTCGTACCGCTTTATCGGTAGAGATTAAAATAAATTTTTGAACTCCATGCTTGATCGAAAGATCAATACAAATTTTTGTTCCTAAGACATTGTTTAAAATGCCCTCTTCCACATTGGATTCGACCAAAGGAACATGTTTGTAAGCAGCTGCATGCACGACAATTTCAGGTTTATACGTATCAAAAGCTTTATCCATTAAGGATTCATTCAGCACACTTTGCATAATCGGTACCAATTTATCGCTTTGCAACTCTTCCATCAATTGATACAGATTAAATTCACTGTGATCAATCAAGATGAGCTTTCTAGCTCCATATTTAAGGCATTGGCGAACAATCTCACTGCCAATACTTCCCCCAGCTCCCGTGATCATAACTGTTTTACCCTTGATAAACTGCGAAATTTTCATTTTATCAAGATCTTTAGGATGCCTTGCTAAAAGATCCTCAACCGTAATCTCTTTAAGTTGATGGGATAAAAAAGTATCCGATAAAATCGTATCTAAGGAAGGTAAGATTTTAATCTCATGAAAATAAGGTCTGAGCTCTTCATAAATTGCATTGATGTTTTTTGCAGATGTGGAAGGGATCGCGATTAAAAGAAGATCGTATTTATTTTCACTCAATTTTTCTTTGAGCTCATCTTTTGAGATAATACGAACACTATCAATGCTACGCTTTTGAAGCCTTATGTCATCATCCACAAAATAACGCATTTTATACGCTGTATTGCGGTACTCTTCTTCAAGTTTTAAACCTGATTTCCCCGCACCATAAATCACCAATGTTTTATCTTTATGTGTATGACTATGATTGACCCAAAAATAGTAAAGGTACATAACAAATGTAATTAAGAAAAGATACAAAAAGAGTTCTGAAAGCATCAAAGCTAAACGCACATTCGTATAAAAGACGGGAGCATACACACAAAATGCAGCAATATATACAAGGCTTTTAAGCAAAAAAGTCTTTTGTGTTACTTTAGACCAAGAAAGTGAATAATCTTTAAAAAGAAGGATAGAAGCAACAACACGAATACTAATCACAACAGCAATAATATCAAATTGGATAGGATTGTGAAATATCCAAAATGTCCATGAAAATGTCACGCACGTTAAGGCGATAATGACTAAAATATTTAAAATCCGTTTATCCAGTGCTAATAACATTATTCAAACTTCTTTCGTTTATCCACAATTTTCATAGCACCATAAAGCACTAAAACAGCTACCGTAAAATACCCCATTGAACCACTCGGTTGAATGAACGCACTATACCCTAAAATCAATAAAATGAGATTAATCCCCAGTGCCAAAAAAACAACGCGATCATGCAAAATTCCACTTTGGACTAAACGCTGATAAGCATGTTTGCGGTGAGCCTGAGAGAGTTTTTCATGATTTTTGTAACGACGTATAAGCGTAAGAGTTGCATCAAACCAAAAAAGCCCAAAAAGAATAATCCAAATAAAAATGGAAAAACCACTGTTTTGATAATAAAGGGCAAAAATGGCAACCGTATAGCCTAAAAGCGTACTGCCAACATCTCCCATAAAAATTTTAGCCCTATGCCAATTCCAGACTAAAAAGCCCGCAACGGAAGCAATTAAAATTAAGAAATGATCCCCACCAAACAAAAGCCATCCTGAGATAGCTAAAAAGATCGCTTCACTTCCAGCATAGCCATCAATTCCATCTAAAAAATTATAGAGATTGATAAACCACATGATTCCTAAAAAAGCCAAAGTATTGGTAATGAACTGATTTTCAAAAACCAAAAATCCAAAATCAATCCTACTGATTCCTCCTAGGGCACACAGTCCTGCAATACTTACTACAGCTTGAACAAAGAGCCTTAGTTTTGGTGATAACTCATAGAGATCATCAAAGTAACTTACAAAGGAAAGCAAGCTTCCACACATCAACGAATAAAACAAAGAAGGCTCAATTGCTTTACATGTAAAAAGATAGACAAGCCCTAAAAACCATGTCACAGCAATGGCAATTCCCCCACCATGCGGTGTTGGTGTCGTATGAGAACTTCGTTCATTTACTTCAGCTAATAACGATTTTTTAATGGCATATCGCATAATAAAATAAGTTAATAAGCATGATAATATGAAAAGCACACCATAAATCATTTTTACTTACCTGCAATCAAATACATATTTTAGCCAACGATTCAAAGAATATTTTTCATACAATTCTTTACTTAAAAACACATAAGGTGTATTCATAAATTTTGAATCTATTATGATTTTTTTTCTATCAATAATCAAGATATTTGCCTCATTATAAAAATCATACTTTTTTATATTTACATTTGTTGTTATTAATTTTTTATGCATTCCAAATGCTTCAAAAGTTCTCATTGTCAGACCATGTTGGGCAGGATGATTAATATCTAAGATAGTTTTTGATTTGGACATTATAGAGACAACCTCTGCTTGAGTCATTGGGTAAAATGAAAAATCAGATATGTTTCCATACTGATACCTTTTTAGAAAAATCTTTCGAACCCAATACATTAGCTTACTTGGTAAATATAAAAAACTGAATATTTTGAAGCTAGATTCTTCTAACTGATTTTTGATTTGTGTAATAATTTTATATCTGTCACTATGTGCTGTTGCTATTGAACATAAATCATATGTCATAACACCTTTCGATAATACATTTTTATAATTTTCGCTATAAAAAAGAGGACAAAAATATAAATTGTATTTTTCAACATCCCTATCATCAAAAGAAAGAACTCTGTCAAACATATTAATAAGATGTAAACTATTTTTATTTTTAAATGAATCCCACATATAAAGAATAAATTTCGCTTGAGGTTGCAAACTTTTAATTATTTTCAATTCTTTTTGGCTAAGAGTTTCTGGTGAAACAATCAAAATATAATCATAAACTTTTTCTTGAATATAATGAAAAATAGCTTCATAGTAGGAATCTATTTTTCGTTTTACAAGTGATTTCAACTGCAATCTAATAAAGACTTTTGTCCATATATCATTAGAAGGCCTATCATCATAAAAATCTACAGAGGCTCCAAATTCATTTATAAGAGCTTGTTTTATTTCATTTTCGTAACCAAAGAATTTTGGAGTAATATATAAAATTCGTTTCCCCAACAATTCACTATTGATCATTTATAAAGCCCTTTTTCTTTCATCTCAACAATGCTTTTTTCGTAATTATCTTCCATAATTTCTTGATTCTCAACCCATACCGTAAATCTTTTAATACCCTCTTCAAAAGAGACTTTTGGTTTAAAACCAAGTTTTTGCTCTATTTTGGTTAAATCCGCATAATTATGTCTAATATCACCTAAACGGTAATTACCTGTTATCGTGACTTTTGAATCACTTTGGTACGCATTAATCAACGTCTTTGCAACGGTTAATACATCAATGGCTTCCCCCAGTCCAACGTTAAAGACTTCGCCATTGGCTTCATCTTTTTCAATGCCTAAAATTGTGGCATCAACAACATCATCAACATAAACAAAATCTCTACTTTCCAACCCATCTTCAAAAATTGCAATATCATTGCCATTTTTAATCCGTGTTGAAAATATTGAGAGGATACCTGTATATGGATTTGAAAGTGATTGCCCTGCGCCATAGACATTTTGATACCTAAAAGCAACGGCAGGAATGCCTAAGGATTGTCCCATCAGCATAAACATCTGCTCTTGGACATGTTTGGTAATGCCATAAATAGAAGTAGGATGAATTTTACTCTCTTCATCGGTTGGCTGTAAAGTAACTTCATGTTTGCAATAAGGGCACTCAACACCAAAACTCCCACGTGCCATATCATCATCCAATCTCGCAATAGGATAAACCGTACCATGTTCTTTACATGTATACTTTCCCTCTCCATAAATTGCCCTCGAAGATGCAACAACAATTTTTTTGATACTGTGTGTTTCATTTGCTAAAATATCTAAAAAGATAGAAGAGCCTTTGATATTAACATCGGTGTATTTTTCTATCTCATACATGGATTGCCCTGTACCTGTTTCAGCAGCTAAATGCACAACCACATCAATATTTTTCAATGCTTTTTTCCAATCATCATAACTTAAAACCGTTCCATGGATAAAATTGACTTTATCTTTAATAGAGTGATATAAAGGAGAATTTTCACTGTGGATTTGAGGTGAAAGATTATCAAGAACTGTAACGCTATAACCTTTTTCGATCAACTTTAAACTTAAATTTGAACCGATAAAACCTGCTCCACCTGTGATTAGTACATTTTTATATTTCATTTATAAAGTCTCCGCTACTATTTGTTTGTCTCCACATTCCATTATGCGTATCATACCTTTTTACTATCTTGGCAGGTACGCCAACTATGACACTATAATCAGGAAAAGTTCCTCTTACTACTGCATTTGCGCCAACAATACATTGTTTACCCAATATAGTACCTGCTTGAATAACTACCCCATATCCTATAAAACAGTTTTCACCGATAATTGTGTCTTTAACCATTAATGATTGGTCTAATATATGTTTAGAAATTTCTCTAAATTCATGGTCAATATTTGTGATCAAAACGTTAGCAGAGATTGTAGTATTTTTCCCAATTATCAACTCACTGCCTGAAATAATATGAAAGTTTTGCCCTATGGATACATTAGATTCTATCACAATGGAGGCGGTAGGATAAATAACTTCCATTCTGGAGTAAGGGAAAATTCTAACTCTTTTTGCTATAAAAATTCTATGAAAGTTTTGAATAAAAACAGGTTTACCAATATAAGAAGGAAAGCCAAATGAACCAAAAAATGGCTTATATAGGATTGCTCTTAAAATCCAAAATATCTTAAAAAACATTATATTTTCCAAAGCTTTATATTTAATCTATAACTCGAAAGGAATACAAGAAGTCGTGAAATATTTGCAAATTGATTTGGTCCAATGATATATAATAGAATCCTAAAAAGCTTATTAACTAAATAAAATTTTAATTTATTATTATCTACATTTTCGATACCAAGCGGCGTATATCCAATAGATTTTTTGCTCAAAAGAAAATTCTTTTTAGCGAATATGCCAACACTGCCACTTATATCAAATGGATTATGTTCTTTAGAAAATTGACCCGATGGAAGTATACTTGCATATGCTCGTCGTAATGATGGAGATATAAAGGAACCATCATTCATAAAATCATATGAATATTTTTTATCTAGATTTACTAGAAGTTTTTTATATTTCTCTAATATATCATTATATTTTTGTATCACTTTATGCAATAAAATATCTTTGGAAATATCAATACCTAAAGTTTTTTTTATGAGTTTGAGTGGTTCTTTTTCATTAAATGAACTGAAATGAAAAAATATTAATTTAAATTCATCATTAACAGTAAATTTGTCTATTTGCTCACTCATTTTTATTTTCCTTTCGTGCAGATTCCAAAAAGCAACATTGAGACCTAAATCAAATGAAATATGTAAAGTAGGGAAAAAAGATGGAGCAACTGTAATCCATTTTTGATCTGTTGCTAAACCAAACTGAATCTCAACATAGCACAAATCTTGACATCTTTCATCCCACCATTTCAAGAAACGCATTGATTCATCAGACTTTTTAATTGCAAAAAAACCTAAATTAAATGCACCAAATCTCATCAAAGCAACATCACTTTGAGATAGCTCAGTCCCTCTTTCTTGAGGTGTTATATAATGAGGGGTAATAACTATCTCTTCTTCATCCAAAAGTACTAATATTGAATTAATTTTATCATACAAAAAAGTATCAGGATCAAAAAAGATAACTTTTTCATATGTTTGCAATAAGTACATCGCTAAAAAAGGTTTTAAGCTTGTAGAAAATTCTATAATGTCATATTTAAATGCTAGTTGCTCTAAATTCTTGATATTTAAATCTTCAATCCAAAAAATATTTGCCAAATCAGATAAAAATCCTAATTCTCTTTTTTTATCAAATAAAAAAATATTTATTTTTTCGCCCACATTTACATAATATGACTCTGCTAATGATAACGCTTTATGCAAATATGCTACATTACATACGGTAAAACTACAAAAATTTAATTGATTCATTAATTATTCTCCTCTATTAAATACCTAATGATTCTCGCTGGAACTCCACCAACTACACAATTAGCTGGAATATTTTTCGTGACTACTGAATTAGCTCCAACAATTGAATTTACCCCTATATGAATATTAGGCATTATCGATACTCTCTCACCTATCCAAACGTTATCTTCAATAACAATAGAACCTTTGGAAACTATTTTTCTTTGAGCGGGTGGAATATTTAAGGATAGTGCATCAATATTCCCGTGAAAATGATCTGTTATATACACATTACTCGCTATTAAAACATTATTTCCTATATCCACACTATTTATACATCCAATATGGCAATTTTGACCAATAAAAACATTGTTTCCAATAGTGATTTTTGGTATAAAAGAATCATTAAAATACCTATCTATTGCTTCTATACGTAAGCCTGAAGATACATTAAAATTATCTCCAACAGTTATGTATTTTCCTCCTTTTACACTAGCTGGGAAATATATAACTGGACGTTTTCCACATTTCTTAAATAATTTAAATATGTATTCTGAAGTGATGTAAATTAAAATTATTTGTATTCCGCGAACAAAATAATAACTAATTGGAAAAGCTATAACTTTTGCAACCATTCTTATTGTATCTTTAATAAATAGTATCATCGTTTTTCCAGAAATAAAGTTTTAAATATTTTTAGATTCTTTCGTCTTAATAATATAATCGATATAAATATAATGACTTTTAAAATATTTTTTGGAATTAAGACTAATCCATAAATCAAAATCTTAGGGAAGTCAATTGTAAAAGCTAATAAATAATCAAATCTCTTTAATGAATTTATATTTAAAATACCAAGCGCACGAAGTAAAATTAAATTTCTCAATGTAAATAATCCTGAAACTTTACCAAATTCCATAATGCACTTAGTTTTAGCTTGAACCGTATAAGAAATTGGTAAAGAAAAAATAAAATTTGCCCATTTTTCACATCCAATTTCAAGTGCATATGGTGTGTGACTCCAATTAGTTTTTTGTAATGTTAGATGATTTAATGAATTAACAGAATAGTCTTGTATCCATTGGATATGGAAATTTCTGTTAGAAATTGACTCAAATATAATTCCTGTTTGGATAAAATTACTATTATAATATCTTGGGAAATCGGCGTTCGAAATAAGTTTTTTATTATATACATTTATAGCAGCACATGTCATTACTGCGCCCAAATCAGTTAATAAATCATTCTGATTTTGATAATTTCTAGTAGGAATTTTTATTTTTTCGACTAAATTGAAAACTACAACATCATAATCTTGATCTGTATTATTAATAATTTTGAATAAATACTCAATGCCACCTCTTGGTATTTGATATGTATCGCTCAGTAACCAAACATAATTTGTATCTGGATATTTTAAAGCTCTTTCAAAGTTTGCATCTGGACCTATATTTATCTCACTACCAGAATACGATAGATATGGATATTCTAACATCCATTTTTCAATAACCTCTTTAGTATTGTCTGTAGACGCGTTATCAAAAATAAATATCTGTATATTCTTCTCTTTGCATAATGGGATATGTACCTCAAGGCTATAATCTAAAAATGCAGCACGATTGTATGTCGGGATGACTATTGATAATTGTTTATTTGGTTCCATAAGATTAAAGACTACCTTTTTTATATCTTTTAAATATCGCTATTACCCATGGCATTCCCCATAAATAACTACTCAAAAATCCTAAGAAAAAATACTCAAATGGTAAATACTTAGCAATGAATAAAGTTGCAATAGTTATATAAACTCCACTTACAAACGATGGAATCATTAATGGTTCTTCTTTATGTGCTCGCATATAGACGGCATAACCATTTATGATGATTTGTAGCAACCAACTTAAAACTAGGATAGCAAGTGAAAATGGACTTACAAGTCTATCGGAAAAGGGGAGAGTATCTCTAAAAAATATCACTATAATAAATAACGCGCTGGCTCCTAAGAGATAAGTAAAAACCGCTAGTACGAGATGTGTTTTAAATATTGTATTTAATGTTTCATAGTCTTTACGAGCTACATATATATTAATTTTTGGAATAATGATAGTCATCCAGATATTTGCTATACCAAAAATTGCAGTACATATGGCAATACTAAATCCAATTTGGCCTGCTTCAACGATTCCATAATAATGAAATGCAATAGGTGTAAAAATAGAAAATATGAAATAACCACTTATCCAGCTAACTGCATACCGACCGATAAGTGGCAAAGTATCTTTTTCCCAGGTATGTTCTATTTCTCCACCTAAAATAAAAAATTGCTTAAACATATGTTTATATCTATAAAAAATAATTATCGTACCACTTAATGCACCTATGAATAAAGAGATAGCCAAAGCATACAATTCTGTATCAAGCATAAGAAGTATTCCTGTTAAAACGACTGTTACAAAAGAAATATAAAAGCGAATTTTTTGAACTTCTCCTACGCTATTACATCCTTCTATAAAAGAAAGTAGCATACTATTTATAAATGCAACAATAGAAGCAATACCATAGATTATCCATGGAATTATCCAGATTACGTCTGTCTGTTTTTTATTGAGTACAACAAAACCAACGGCTAAAATAATTGGAAATGCTAGAATTCCCATGCCACTAGACCATTTCATAGCAAATCTTAACAGTGTAGCTAATCTCTCTAAATTCTGTTGACTACCTGCTAATGTTTTGTCTGATTCAAACCTTAGATGGGCAAACTCATGAGCAGAAAACTGAAGTAATATCGTAGAAAATCCCATATCAGCGAAAACAGCCAAAGCAGCAAGGCTCACAAATGTGTACCAATATCCTTGTGCTTCTGAGCTTAGGTAAAGTGGTATGAGAACAAGTAATACTGGACCAGAAAAAAGCTTCCATAGTTGATTTACTGCAGTATGGCGAAAATCATGACTCAATATAGCTTTTAGCAATTTTTACTCAAAAATTCTCTAATTTTCTGAATCATATACGCTATAGCTTCATCTCCCATACCAGGATAGAGTCCAATCCAAAAGCTATCGTTCATGATCTTATCCGTATTGGGAAAGGTCCCTACAACCCTATAGTCTGTATCTTGTGTAAGAGCCTCAAACAGTGGGTGTCTAAGCATATTGCCAGCAAACAGATTGCGTGTTTGAATATTATTGTTTTCTAAATATTCGACAAGGTCATTTCTTGTAAATTTTGCGTCTCTAGTCAGCGTCATCATAAAACCAAACCAACTTGGATCACTCAGTGGTTGTGTCTCAACCAAGGTTAATTCGTGAACATCTTTAAGACCCTCATAGAGTTTTTTGAAATTCTCTTTTCGTTTTTCCACGAAGCTTGGAAATTTCTTTAGTTGCGCACATCCAACGGCGGCTTGCATATCCGTTGCTTTAAGGTTAAAGCCAAAATGGCTATAAACATATTTATGATCGTACCCTTTAGGCAAAGTTCCAAATTTTTGGGTAAATCTACATCCACAGGTATTATCGACACCGCTCTCACACCAGCAGTCTCTTCCCCAATCACGCATTGAGAGCATAATCTTTTTAAGAAGCGGATTATCAGTATAAGTAGCGCCGCCCTCTCCCATCGTCATGTGGTGTGGAGGATAAAAACTACTCGTTCCAATATCACCCCACGTACCGGTTAGTTTGCCTTCATACGTTGAGCCAAGAGCATCGCAGTTATCTTCAATGAGCCATAGATTGTGTTTATCACAAAATGCTTTGACCGCTTTAATATCAAAAGGATTACCAAGGGTATGGGCTATCATCACCGCTTTTGTTTTGGGGCTAAGTGCTTGTTCTAATTGGGTCACATCAATGTTAAAATGTTTAAGTTCCATATCGACAAAAACAGGCACTGCACCATATTGGACAATAGGTGCTACGGTCGTTGGAAAACCTGCTGCTACTGTGATGACTTCATCACCATGTTTGACTTGTCGCTCTTTTAAAAGAGGTGAAGTTAAAGCGTAAAACGCCAATAAATTGGCAGAACTCCCACTGTTAACTAAGAATGCCCATCTTACATGTAAAAACGTTGCTAACTCTTTTTCAAACTTTTTAGAGTAATCTCCATACGTCAACCAAAAATCAAGGGAGCTATCGACAAGATTGACCATCTCTTTTTCGTCAAAGACACGCCCTGCATAATTAACGCGACTTTGTCCTGAAACAAATGGTTTAGTTTGATTTTTTTTATGAACGAGCTCATAATACTCTTTTGTTTTATCTAAAATCTCTTGTTTAAGCTGTTGCTCTTTTGTCATTACTTGCCTTTCCACATTGTATCTATTGCTTTTAAATACGGATCTTTTTTTATGGTTTGTATATCTAAATTTTCTAAATTCTCTTGAAAATAACATCTCATCTTTGCTATTGCATTTTTATGAGATGTAAACTGAAAATCTCCAAGCTCTTTTAAAAGACGCTCATTATTTGAAGTATACTCGTTATTGAGTCCTTCATTGATGACTTTTATCTCTGATTGAAAATCGCTGACTTCATTCACTAAGTTTGATAATGTGATCAGATCTACTTTCGTTCCTGTCGTCACATTGTAAATCTTCTCTCTGACATCGTGATGGATAAAAAAGTCGATCATTTTAACTAAATCATCGATATAAATATAGTCGAAATAGACATTTTTATTGATCGTTATAGGCAAATGTAAAAGATTTTTAATAATGGCATTTGAAATAAATTTATAACGATAATTTTCATACTCGCCGTATGCCCCAAAAATCCGTAATTGAACGATATTTGGAGATCTTTCAATATAGTGCGACGTAATAGATTTATAAAATCCATACTCATCGAGTGGCAATGCTCTCAAATAATCGTCTTCTTTTGCATTTATAATGGGTTTATGCTTGCCATACTCGGCACCACTACCAAAAGAGATGATTTTCTTTACGTTTGTTTCATGTTTAGCAATATTGAAAAAAATTCGTAAATTGTACTCTGTAACGCTTTTCATATCAACGGTATCACGTCCACCACCACGATTGGCGGTATGAACTATAATGTCTATTTGATTCTCTAAAATATAGGTATCGACTGCTTGCTCATTACTTAAATCAAGCTCTTTACTTGATGGGGTAAACAATAGATATTTGCAATGTTGTAATAAATATTTTTTCAGATGAGAACCTACAAAACCATTAGAACCTGTTATAAAAATATTCATACCAAATTCTTTTCAAACCACTTTATAGATTTATTTAAAGCGTCATCAATATCTACTCTAATTTCTAAACCTAAGTCTTGCTTGACATAGTTAATATTTGGAACAAATTCGGAACAATGATCATTCATGTTCAATATTTCTATGCTTAAACTACTTCCAATAATATTTTTTATTTTAACGGCAACTTCTTCAAGAGAAATTCCCATATCACTCCCCAGATTATATGCTGCACCACTTTTACCATGTATTAACATATTTAAAATCCACAATGCCATATCTGTAGGATACATATAACTTCGAACTGGTTTCCCGTTTCCTAAAATTCGAATATTTTTTGTTTTTAAAGCATCTCTTATAAAACTATTGACCGCCCAAGGTTTATTGAGACTCATATAAGGTCCTATAAAAGAGAAGGGACGTACTTGAACAATAGGGAGTTTATACAAGCTTCTATATGCATTTGTAAGAGTTTCAGCATATCGCTTCGCCTCTGGGTATATAGTTGAAATGCTATTACAATTTAATTTACCAAAATCATTTTCAGTAATATTATGACTATCCAATGAACCATAAACTTGCCCTGAACCAAGGTGTACAATTTTTTCTAATTTTTCTAACAATAAGGCATTTTCCATACTGTTTTTTGTACCATCTGTAATAATATTCATTGATTCTATTGGATTAGACATATAAATTCTATTATCTGGTGAGCTTGCAGCATGAATAATATAGGCAATATCTTTAGAAAATTCACGAACATTTCTAATATCATTTTTAATGAAAATGATATCTTTACGATTATTCACTAAAACTTCTAAATTACTTGTAATATGTCTAGCAATAAGATACAACGTAATATTAAAATTGTATGTATCGTTTAAAAATATTAATAACTGTGTTAGCCATGTACCAATAAAACCACTACCGCCTGTAATTAAAATTTCTTTATTTTTTAATTTTTCAAGATTTGAGATATCTTTTTCTGTTAAAGTAAACAAATCAAATCCTTTTTTGCAATTTAAGTGCGATATCAATTATAGTATCTTCTTGTCCAGCAACTACTTTTTGCCGTCCAAGCTCCATAAAAATATCGCGTGGATCTACATTAAATTCTTTAGCAACTCTTTTAACATGTTTTGCAAACCCTGAAAAAACACCAGCTATTGCACTAACAATACTCAATGATGAAATCGTAATGGGCTCTTTTATAAAATCCTTTTCTACTATATCAGCCGTATCCAATAGCTTATATAAATCAATATTTGTCTTATAATTCATTTTTTGAAGTACTGCAGCTAAAACTTCTAGCTGTGCATTTCCCGCGCCTGCACCAAAACCTTTCGTTGCACCATCTATAATTTGTGCTCCTGCTTCAATAGCAACAAGGGAGTTTGAAATTCCTAAGCCTAAATTATTATGAGCATGAAAACCGACAGGAACATTTAGATTTTGTGATAAGAGAGTAATTCTTTCTTTAACATCATCAGGCAAATAGCTACCTGCAGAATCTAAGATAATGATTGCTTCAGCTCCATATGTTTGCATCTTAATTGCTTCATCAAGTAAAGTTTCTGGACTTGCCATATGACTCATCATTAAAAGGCCATAAGCTTCTTTACCTTTTTCCCGAACATAACCAAGATGGCGCTCAGTGATATCTGCTTCTGTACAATGACTCGCAACTCGCACAATATCAACGCCCCAAGACAGAGCTTTTTCTATATCCTTTTTAATGGTTGCAAATCCAGGTATAACATGAATTCCCAATTTTGTATGCTCTAAATTACTTTTGGCAGTTTTAAGAAGAACTTCATCACTTAACTGGCTTTTTCCAACAAGAACAGAGGATGCACCTAATCCATTACCATGTCCAACTTCTACGGCATATATTCCTGTTTGATCTATCGCCTTTGTATAGTGCTCTATTTGTGAAATAGTAAGTTGATGAGAAATAGCATGAGAACCATCTCTTAATGTCACATCATAAAGATTGATTTTATTTGTCATGGGAAACCTCCCTATTCTTAGCAAATTCTTCAGCTAGGGCTATTGCAGCAGAATTAATAATATCTAAATTACCTGCGTATTTAGGAAGATAGTCACCTAATCCTTGTACTTTAATAGATAAAATAACTAAACCATTATCATATACTGGATCAAGAGACAAAGAGTACCCTGGAACATAAGACTGAATAGTTGCTACCATTTTTTTTACCTCAGAGGTAATCAAATCCATATCTGGTTTATTGATTTTTAGATAAATTGTAGTATTCATATCAATACTAGGCTGTGCTGGATTTAAATTTATAATTACTTTTACATTTTGACAACCGCTGAAGTGCGATAATGCTTTCTCTGTTGTTTCGATATATTCATCTATATTGGCTCTAGTCCCTGGGCCAGCACTTTTTGATGCGATAGTTGATACAAGTTCAATATATTCTATATTTTTTACAATTTTACTAACAGCATATGCAATAGGAATAGAAGCTTGCCCTCCGCATGTAATCATATTAAGATTATCATATTTCAAAGCTTCTTCTAGGTTTACAGAAGGAATAGTAAAAAGTCCGAGTTTTGCAGGTGTTAAGTCAATAACTATTTTATTTAACTGCTTTAAAATGGGTGCATGCACCTTGTGACTTGACGCAGAAGTTGCATCAAATACCAAATCACAACACTCTGGCTTTTCTACAATTGCTTCTATCCCTTTGTCACTTAGTGGAACACCAAAAGACATAGCTTTTAACATGCCTTTAGAATTTAAGTTTCTCCCTGAAAACAAAGTACACTGCAAATATGGAGATCTAGAAATTTTAATCAATAAATCAGTTCCTATATTTCCTGTACCAATAATAGCAACCTTTAATTTCATAGGTTAAAACTCCATATTGATATTTTCTTCGTACTCACTTCTTGGCAAGAACGGAAACATATCATCGTATGGCATAGAAACCATTTTCCCATCATCCAATTTTTTAGAAGCAACCCTAGGTATCAATAATTGATTTGTAGGTGTCATAACTTCAAAAATAACAGGCCCATTATAGGCAATAAGCTCTTTTATCTTTTCATTCATTTCACCAATATTTGATACACCGATATATTTAATTCCATACAACGTAGCCACTTTTTCCATAGATGGAGTGGAAACGCCAGTTGCGCTGCTTTCCCCTATAAGTCGGCCTTCCATAAAATTATTTTGAGTATGTCGTATTAAAAGGTAGCCATTATTATTTAGAATAATTGTTTTTATCGGTAGATTATAATAGGCAATTGTTTGAAATTCTTGTAAATTCATCTGTATAGAACCATCACCACTAATACAATAAACATCTTTTCCTTCATCCTTAGCCGACGCTGCTACACCAATAGAAGCAGGACTATAACCCATCGTTGAAAGTCCACCTGTAATAATATGTCTTTGACCAAATTTGATTTTAAATGCTTGTGCATGAACATGAAAACACGACCCCGTATCTGTAACAATGACAGCATTTTTATCTAAATATTCTGAAAAAACTCTCATAAAATGATAGGAATTAACCCCTTCTGTTTCATTGACATATTCAGGTAAATCAACAGGATATTTTTCTTTCCATTCTTGCGCTTTTCTCAACCATGTGATATAAGATTCTTGATTTGGCTTAAATTGATCCAAAAGAAGTTTCATACACACTTTAACATCACACAATACCTTAATCGCTTTATCAACAGAAGGTTTTTCAAATTCTTTTGGATCAATTTCTACAAGGATGATTTTTGAATTTGGTGCAAAGGCTTGATAATCATGTCCAATAAGACCAATACTAAGTCGAGAGCCTAATACAAGTAAAACATCAGAATTTTGCACGGTAAAATTGCCTGCCCTATCACCATATGTGCCTGGTTTGCCTATAAAGTTGGGATGTTCATGATCTAAAATATCCATACCCATTCTTGTAGTAACGATAGGTATGCCAAATGTATCTGCAATTAAATTTGCCTCTTTTACGGCATCAGCTTGTTGTACACCAGCACCCATTAAGATAACAGGTCTTTTTGCTTTTTTTAATTCTTGAATAATTACTTCAATATTACAAGCTTTACTGTTCACAGATGCAGTATCGGGAATAAAACCATCATACAAATCTGGATCGAATGTAGCCCCTTGTATATCAAGAGGACATTCAATCCACACTGGTCCAAATGGAGCTTGATGCGCCATAAAAATAGCTTTTTCTATATTGTATTTTATTTTACGAATATCATCTAAAATAACTGCAAATTTAGTTACTTGCTCAAAGATAGGTAATGTATTAAACCCTTGTAAAGAAAATTGTCTTGGAGCCGTTACGTGTACCTGTTCAACCTTAGATTGTCCCGAGACAATAATACAAGGAGATCGATCAACATATGCACCAACCACTCCTGTTAAAGTATTGAGCGCCGCAGGGCCTGCAGTGACATAAACAACCCCTATTTTTTTAGAATATCTAGCATATGCTTCAGCAGCCATTGTTGCGGCTTGTTCATGGTGAAAAAAGTAGGTATCTAATGTATCTTTTTGTTTATAAACAGCGTCTGTCAAGTGCATAATCATTCCACCCGTAATCATGAAAAGTTTATTTCCACTAACTTCTGCCAATTTTTGTGTTAAATAATCTGCAACTCGAATATTCATGATTGACTCCACTCAATATTTTTCTTTTTTGCATCAGCAATATAAGTCTCTAAATCTTCTTTCGTCAAAATTTCATTTTTTTCGTAAAAGGCTTTATACCATTTCACGGTCTTTTCAAATGTCTTTTCACTATCCCACACATCTTTCCAATGAAGCTTTATATGCGCTTTTGAACAATCGAGTTTTAAAAGGTTTGCTTCATGAAGCTGATTTGGATCACGATTGATTTCATAGTCAATTTTGTCCCAATGCTGCTTTACATGTAAGACAACTTCTTCAACACAGATACTTCCTTCATCACTGGGTCCAAAGTTCCAAGCTTCTGCAAATTCTACTTTTTCTTCAAGCAGTTTTTGCCCTACATGTAAATACCCGCTAAGTGATTCAAGCACATGTTGCCAAGGTCTCGTTGCTTTGGGATTGCGGATGCTCACTTTTTTACCTTGTGAGACAGAAAGCATAATATCTGTAATAAGTCTATCTTGCGCCCAATCTCCGCCACCAATAACATTACCGGCTCGACATGTTGCAAGCAGTGTTTGGTGAGATTTTTTATATTCTTGTATATTAAAATAAGAGTTACGATAAGAGTTGGCTAACAAGTCTGCACATCCCTTTGAAGCGCTATAAGGGTCATACCCACCCATAGGGTCATTTTCTCTATATCCCCAAATCCATTCTCTGTTTTCATAAGCTTTATCACTCGTGATATTCACAATAGCTTTGACTTGATATTTGCGGCACACTTCAAAGACTTTAAGCGTTCCTATCACATTGGTTTCATAAGTTTCTATCGGATTTGAATAAGAAGGTCTGACCAATGCTTGTGCTGCCAGATGAAATACGATATCTGGCTGATACGTTGCAAATGTTTTATCTAACGTTTCTAAGTCTCGTATATCGCCCATAATCGAAACAATATCGAGATCAAGCAGTGCTATATGATTTGGTGTTGTAGGTGCTTCTAGGGAGTAACCTATAACATTAGCGCCCATATGTTTTAGCCAATACACAAGCCACGAACCTTTAAAACCTGTATGTCCTGTGACTAAAACGGTTTTATCTTTATACATTCCACCAAAAAGAGACTGCATTACCATACTTTCCATGGAGCTTTGTTCTCTTTCCAGAGTTTATTGAGTTTTTGATTATCTCTTAGGGTATCCATCGGTTGCCAAAACCCTTCATGTTTATAGGCAAACATCTCGCCATCTTTAGCTAAATTTTGTAATGGAGCTTGCTCAAACACACAACTTTCATCTTCACTAATATAATCAAATACCTTAGGTTCACAGACAAAGAAACCTCCATTGATCCATCCAGCTTCTGTCTTTGGTTTTTCTATAAAACTTTTGATATTCATCATCTCATCAATCGCAAGATTTCCAAATCTGGCCTCTGGTTGAATCGCTGACATCGTGAGGGCTTTTCCATGCTTTTGATGAAAGGCTACCGTTTTTGCAATATCAATATCACTCACGCCATCTCCATAGGTCAATAAAAAAGGCTCGTCTCCTATATACTTCTGAGCACGTTTAATACGACCCCCAGTCATAGTATCAAGACCTGTATCAACAAGGGTGACTTTCCACGGTTCACTGGTGTTGTTGTGAACTTGCAAACTATTGGTTTGAAGATCTATTGTGACATCACTTTGGTGTAAAAAATAGTTCGCAAAATATTCTTTAATGTAATAGCCTTTGTATCCAAGAAGGACAACAAATTCATTAAAGCCATAATGGGAATAAATCTTCATGATATGCCACAATATGGGCTTACCACCAATCTCAACCATTGGTTTTGGTTTAAGATCCGTCTCTTCTGAAATACGTGTTCCATATCCACCTGCTAATAATACGACTTTCATCAAATAATCCTACCTATTTTTTATACAGTTTATAAACGGTTTTAACACCCTCCTCCAATTCCACTTTATGCTTCCACCCCAAAGCATGCAGTTTTGAAGAATCGGAGAGTTTTACCATGGTTCCATCAGGTTTTGAGGTATTGTAAACAAGGTTTCCTTCATATCCAATAATGTTTTGAATCAATTCTGCTAATTCTTGAATACTAATATCTTTACCTGTACCGATATTGATATGGGTATTGCGTATTTCATGTTTGTCTTTGGAAAGGTCTTTAAAATCAACTTTTTCCATAATAAAGACACATGCGTCTGCCATATCTTCGGAGTATAAAAACTCTCGTCTTGGCTTTCCGCTTCCCCAAATTTCAACTTCTTTGTCCTTGCGTTGTTTTGCTTCATGAATTTTGCGAATAAGCGCAGGGAGAACATGGGATGTTTGCAGATCGAAGTTGTCATTAGGTCCATAAAGATTTGTAGGCATGACGGAGATGAAGTTGGTACCGTATTGAAGATTGTAACTCTCACACATTTTGATACCTGAAATTTTGGCTATGGCATAAGGCTCATTCGTATATTCAAGCTCACTTGTGAGCAAAGAGTCTTCATTCATTGGTTGTGGTGCATTTTTAGGGTAAATACATGTGGAGCCTAAAAAGAGCAGTTTTTGAACACCATGAACATAGCTTTGATGAATGACATTATTTTGGATTTGTGTGTTTTCGTAGATAAAATCAGCTCTGTAGGTATTGTTCGCAACAATGCCTCCGACTTTAGCAGCGGCAAGAATAACATACTCAGGTTTTTCGCGTTCAAAAAAGAGCGAAACTGCTTGTTGATTGGTTAAATCAAGCTCGGCATGAGTTCGAGTCACAATGTTGTTATACCCTTTACATGTAAGGTTTTTCACAATAGCAGAACCCACAAGCCCTCGGTGCCCTGCGACATAAATTTTGCTGGTTTTATTCATGAGGCATCTCAACTTTATAGTTATTTTTCAAATTTTCAAAAATATGTTTTAGCGTATCAAACTGTGCGAAGATATCATTAATCGCTTGACTCATCGCTTCAGGCTCATCATCATATTGATGGGCAATATTATTTCTAACTTTTCTTAAAAGTATCCAATCTTCAGCACTGGTAAGAATTTCTCTTTTTTCTAGTTCATGCAAGAAATCTAAAAAACTTAACTTTTGAAAATCAGGATTGTAATTTTGCAAAATTAGTTTGAAGATTTTATCGCCTATCGTATCTTGTAGCTTTGAAAATCTAAATAAAAATTGATCGATATTTTTCACTTCTTCATCTGTTAAATTGCTATATTGATGATGAGAAAGGGGTAATATCTCTTTCGTTACGTCATAAGCTTTTTTCATTCTTTGTAAATGCTTTTCACATTCTTGAAAATATTTTTGAAGTTTAATTTGATCCATATTTAATTCCACCTTGTGCTTGTGAATCTCTTGCTCTATGAGCCTAGTATCATCTCTTTGAAACACTACATCAACTTTTTGCTCGCCTATTTTTTCCTCAAGTTTGATTAAAAATACGGTTTTTTTTGAGTAGATATCTTCACTATAAGGAACATCCAAAAAAAGGTCAATATCACCACCTTTTTGTGTATCGTCTGCACGACTACCAAAAAGATATATTTTTCCCTGTCCAAATACCTCTTTAAATGTCATAACAATAGATTCGACTTCAAAAAATGATAAACGCATGTTTGTCCTTACTCAAAATAACTCATAATTTTATAGCCACCCTCTTTGAGGTAGACATCTTTGGTCATCAGTTTAAGATCAGATTTCATCATATCATTGACCAAATCTTCAAGATTGTGCTCCCTCGTCCATCCTAACTTTTGCTCTGCTTTACTTGGATCACCCAAAAGCAGATCAACTTCGGTTGGTCTAAAATAGCGTGGATCAACCGCTACAACCTCTTTGCCAATTTCAACCTGATAGAGTGGATTTGAACACGATTTTACAACACCAATTTCATTCACACCTTCGCCTTTAAACTCAAGCTCAATGCCACAGTATCCAAATGCCATGCGTACAAAGTCACGCACCATTGTTGTAGTTCCTGTTGCGATTACCCAATCTTCTGGCTCATCTGCTTGAAGGATCATCCACATCATACGCACGTAATCTTTTGCATGTCCCCAGTCACGTTTGGCATTGAGATTGCCAAGGTAAAGTTTATCTTGCAATCCAAGCGCGATTTTACTCGCCGCTCGTGTGATTTTACGGGTGACAAATGTCTCGCCACGAACAGGACTTTCATGGTTAAATAAAATACCATTACACGCAAACATACCATACGCTTCTCGGTAATTCACAGTAATCCAATACGCATACATTTTAGCCACGGCATAAGGACTTCTCGGATAAAACGGTGTGGTCTCTTTTTGAGGGGTTTCTTGCACTTTTCCGTAAAGTTCGGAGGTGCTCGCTTGATAGATTTTTGTCTTTTTCTCCAATCCTAAAAGACGCACTGCTTCTAAGATACGAAGCGTTCCTGTGCCATCAGCATTGGCTACGTATTCAGGTGTTTCAAATGAAACAGCCACGTGACTCATCGCCGCAAGATTATAGATCTCATCAGGCTGTGTCTCTTGGATAATACGCGTTAAATTCATACTATCGGTCATATCACCGTGATGCAAAATGAGATTTCTATTTTCAACATGGGGATCTTGATAGAGATGGTCGATTCTATCGGTATTGAAAAGTGAACTTCGTCTTTTTAGACCATGGACGATGTAACCTTTTTTGAGCAAAAATTCTGCTAAATAACTCCCATCTTGTCCTGTAATTCCTGTAATGAGTGCTACTTTTTGATTCATACATTTTCCCTTTTATAATCATCTTCTATTCTTACAATATCATCTTCGCCCGTGTAGCTTCCCACTTGCGCTTCAATCAGCACAATAGGAATTTTACCCTGATTTTCAAGACGGTGAATCTCTCCTGCTTTAATATACGTCGATTCATTCTCTCTTACGATATACGTCTTATCTTCCACTTGAACCGTTGCCGTTCCACTGACCACGATCCAGTGTTCATTTCGGTGGAAATGCTTTTGAAGACTCAGCCTTTTACCGGGTTTGACCATAATTTTTTTAATTTTATAGCCCGGTTTATCTTCTAAAACACTGTACGTTCCCCAAGGTCTATGCACCGTTGCATGGGTTGTGGTAAGCTCAAGATTTTCTTTTTTGAGCCTCGTTACAATCTCTTTAACCTTTTGAGAACTCCCTTTTTGGCTAATCAACAGTGCATCTTCGGTATCAATTACAATTAAGTCGTGTACATCAATGAGACTTACATGTTTGTTGGACATAATAAAATTATTGCTCTCATCATTGTCTAATTCATGGCAGAGCGCATCAAAACTTCCCACATCACTCCAACCGATATCGCTGGGTATCACTTTCACTTTTTGGCTTTTTTCCATCACCGCATAATCAATGCTATCTTCAGGAATACAGAGCATATCCTCATGAAGAATACGAATCATGCCATCACTCTTAGCATTTTCATACGCTGTTTTACATGTAAGAAAAATCTGCGGTGCATACGCTTCAAGTTCGCTCAAAAAAACGCCTGCTTTAAAGCAGAACATCCCACTGTTCCAGTAGTAATTGCCCGCTTTAACATACGCCTCTGCTGTTTTACAATTAGGTTTTTCATGAAAAGCTTTGACATCAGTGCCACTTGCTTCAATATATCCAAACCCTGTTTCAGCAAAAGTGGGTTTGATACCAAAGGTGACTAAAAAGCCCTCTTTCGCTAAGATTTCAGCTTCCACAATCGCTTTTTCATACGCTAGTTGGTCTTTAATCAAATGATCGCTTGGTGTTACTAAAACAATCTCTTCTTTACCTAAAGCCATACACGCAAGTGCAATTGCAGGAGCTGTATTGCGACCAATGGGTTCAAGCAAATAGCGATTATTGACTTTTTTAAGCTCTTCAAGTTGATCGAGGGCTAAAAAATATTGCTCACTATTTGAGACAATCAATTGCTCACTGCAAAGAGTACTATTTCGCTCAACAGTCAGCTGAAAAAGCGATTTATGATTGAAAAGTTTTACAAACTGTTTGGGCATCAAAGTACGGCTTAGTGGCCATAGTCTTGTGCCGCTTCCTCCGCAAAGTATTAAGTTAATCACATTTTTCCTTTTTAATCTTTACCAAAGAGATCCCTCGTATACACTTTTTCTTTAACATCTTCAAGTTCAGGCATTAAACGATTCGCCACAATGACATCGCATAGCTTTTTAAATTCGTCTAAGTTTTTAACCACGCGTGAATGAAAAAAGCTCTCCTCTTCAAGAACAGGCTCATACACCACGACTTCAATTCCCTTAGCTTTAATACGTTTCATCACGCCTTGAATCGAAGAGGTTCGAAAGTTATCACTTCCCGCTTTCATAATGAGGCGATAAATCCCTACAATTTTTGGGTTTTTTTTGATGATAGAATCTGCAATAAAATCTTTACGCGTACTATTGGAATCCACAATAGCGCGAATGAGATTATTGGGCACTTCATTGTAGTTGGCTAAGAGTTGCTTGGTGTCTTTGGGCAAGCAGTATCCACCATAGCCAAAGGAAGGATTGTTGTAAAAATTCCCAATGCGAGGGTCTAAACAAACACCTTCGATGATCTCTTTGGTGTTCAATCCATGAATTTGCGCGTAGGAGTCAAGCTCATTAAAAAAGGCAACGCGCATGGCGAGGTAGGTGTTGGCGAAGAGTTTGATGGCTTCGGCTTCGGTTGATTCTGTAAACTCAATCGCAATATCTTTTTTTAAAGCGCCCTCTACGAGTAAGGCTGCGAATTTTTGTGCTCGTTCGCTCTTCTCTCCCACCACAATACGTGAAGGGTAAAGATTGTCATACAAGGCTTTGCCTTCACGTAAAAATTCAGGGGCAAAAATAATATTTTGAGTATTGAAACGCTCACGTACACTTTTGGTATACCCCACAGGAATGGTTGATTTGATCACCATCGTTGCGCTCGGATTATAGGTCAAAATATCCTTAATGACACTCTCAATCGACTTTGTATTAAAATAATTCGTCTCAGGGTCATAGTCTGTTGGTGTTGCGATGATAATAAACTCCGCATTTTCATACGCCTCTTGTTTATCCAGCGTCGCTTTAAAATGAAGTGGTTTTTCTCTTAAGTATTCTTCAATCTCTTTATCTTCAATCGGAGAGATTTTGGCATTGATCATATCTATTTTTTCAGGAACGATATCAAGAGCGACCACTTCATGATGTTGTGCCAATAAAATACCGTTTGAAAGCCCGACATACCCTGTTCCTACAATGGCTATTTTCATTAAATTATCATCCTTATATCTCTTCTTTAATTCTCACATACACAGGAAAACGTGGCTTTCCACCTTTGGTAATCTCTTGAAATTTATAGGTGATCTTCGAGCCAATGGAGGGAGGATTTTTGCGCTCCGTGTCACTGAAACCTGAGCCGATATCAAACATCACACCTTCATCGTTTTTACATGTAAGCGAACCAAAACTGTTTTTATACTTTCCCTCACCCTTATGATGCTCCACCACTTCGCATTCGGCATCTTGGAAACTTTTTACTTTCAGGCTGTTTGGGTCGCGCTTAGAAACGTACTTGCTATCAGGATGGCGAACCACAACGCCCTCACCTCCACCTTTTTCAACCTCGGCAAGGAAGCTTTTAAGTGCTTCATTATCTTTACATGTAAACTGTTTTGCAATTCTAAGATAATCCGCTTGATTGAGTTTGAGATAATACTCCAACTTCACTAAACGCTGGATCAAACCGCCATTTTCAGTAGGCACATCAAAGGCGTAAAAAGCAATATTTTTCCATCCATCGTGCGGCTCTTTTTTCTTGACGATGGAGATGATATTTTCAAAATCGCCTCGTTTACTCCAAAGCTCACCATCCACAGCAAAAGGAGGAAATCCTTCGGTAAACCAAGCAGGAGCGGCAAGTTCAATACCGCCACGGGAGATCAGTTTTTGCCCATCCCAGTAGGCTCTCACGCCATCCATTTTCTCACTCATAAGCCACCCTGAGACATCTTGCCCATTCCACTCTTGCAACAGCAGCAGTTCAGGATTCGCGCCAAACAGCGCACTTATCAAAACGAGCCACGAGAGAATCAATCGCTTCATTTAGACCTCAACCGTATATTTTTTCAAATACCATTGAATCGTTTTAAGAATGCCCGATTCAAAGTTTTCTTCCGCTTCCCAGCCCAGTTTGGTCTCAATTTTCGTCGCATCAATCGCATAACGTCTATCGTGCCCTGCTCTATCTTCGACAAAAGCGATTTGCTCTTTGTACGAGGTCGCTTTGGGTTTTAAGGTATCTAGGATTTCACAGATTTTATGCGCGATATAGAGATTATCTCGCTCATTGCGTCCACCGATATTATACGTTTCACCTCTGTTTCCTTCATGAAAGACAAGGTCGATTCCTTTGCAATGATCTAAGACATACAGCCAATCGCGGATATTTTGACCATCGCCGTAAATCGGAATGGGTTGATTGCTTAGCGCTTTTCGTATGATGGTAGGAATGAGTTTTTCATCGTGTTGTTTAGGGCCGTAGTTATTGGAACAATTGGTGATGACCGTATTCATTCCATAGGTGTGATGGTAGGCTCGTACGATCATATCGCTTCCTGCTTTAGATGCGGAGTAAGGCGAATTAGGTGCGTAAGAGGTAGATTCTGTAAAAAGCCCCGTAGCACCAAGGGTTCCATACACTTCATCGGTAGAGATATGATGAAAACGACACTCTTCGTAACCCTCTTTCAACACAAAGGGTTTTTCCATCCAGGTTTTATACGCCACGTCAAGGAGCGTAAACGTTCCATTGACATTGGTCTCTATAAAAACGCCTGGATTTTTAATGGAGTTATCCACATGCGATTCTGCGGCGAAGTGAATCACGCCTTGGATAGAATATTTTTCAAACAAGGATTCGACTAAAGTACGATCACAAATATCACCCTCTACAAAGGTGTAACGAGGTTCATCTGCAACTTCACTGAGGTTTTCTACGTTGCCCGCATAGGTGAGAAGGTCTAGGTTAATGAGGTGATACTCTTGGTATTGATCTAAAAAATAAGGGACAAAGTTTGAGCCGATAAACCCTGCACAGCCAGTAACTAAGATGTACTTTTGACTCATTTAATCAACTCCTTAAGGTATTCACCGTATCCATTTTTACTCAGAGGTTTTGCAATCTCTAAGACTTGTTCTTTTGTGATCCATCCATAATGATACGCGATCTCTTCCAAACAAGCAATTTTAAAACCTTGACGTTTTTCAATCGTTTGCACAAACAATCCAGCTTCCAACAGACTCTCATGCGTTCCTGTATCAAGCCAGGCAAAACCACGACCTAACACTTCTACATGTAAATCGCCTCGTTTAAGATAAGCTTCATTAACATCGGTAATTTCAAGTTCGCCTCGATGAGAAGGTTTAACCGCTTTAGCGATCTTAATCACATCGTTATCGTAAAAATAAAGTCCCGTCACGGCAAAAGGTGATTTGGGGTTGAGAGGTTTTTCCTCAATGCTAATCGCTTTTTGATTTTCATCAAACTCCACCACACCAAAACGTTGTGGATCTTTGACCTTATATCCAAAAACAATCGCGCCTTTGCCTAACTTGGCGGCATTTTGCAACAAGGGTGTAAACCCCTGACCATAAAAGATATTGTCCCCCAAAATAAGACAGACGCTATCATTACCAATAAATTCCTCGCCTAAAAGAAACGCTTGCGCCAATCCATCGGGGCTGGGTTGAATTTTATACGAAAGCGAAATGCCCCAACGTGAACCATCGCCAAACAGATCTTCAAACTTGCCAATATCCTGAGACGTTGAAATAATCAAAATTTCGCGAATTCCCGCTAGCATCAACACAGAGAGCGGATAATAGATCATCGGCTTATCGTAAATGGGCAACAACTGTTTGCTGATCGATTGGGTGACAGGATAAAGCCTTGTGCCACTTCCACCTGCTAAGATGATGCCTTTCATATTAGTGTAACTCTGCTTTAGCGGTTGCGATAAGCTCGTTCAGTTTTTTCTCATACAATTTTGCATTATCCGCATTCGTTGATTCAAAACGCGTGACAAGGACTGGCGTTGTATTACTAGCCCTAACCAAGCCCCAACCATCGTTAAAGATAACTCTGACACCATCGACATCGACGATTTCTTTAATGGCAGGAAAATCTTTTGGAGGGTTTTTCAAAAGCTCTTTGACTTTGTCAACTAAGGGGAATTTTTCACTCTCATTCGTTTCAACTTTGAGCTCTTCGGTGGAGTAAACGACAGGAAGTTTTGCGATCTCTGCATCGACATCTAACCCATTTTTAACCATTTCTATCATACGAAGTGTGGCATAAATAGCGTCATCATAACCAAAATAACGGTCATTAAAAAAGAGGTGTCCGCTCACTTCAGCTGCAAAATCAGCATTAGTTTTAGCGATCATCACTTTGAGATTACTGTGACCTGTTTTGTACATAATCGCCTTGCCACGTTTGTTAATCTCATCGTACATGACTTGAGAACATTTCACTTCGCCAATGACGGTTGGGTTTTTCATAGCGCTGGAGAAAAGAATCGCCATGATGTCACCTTTGACATTGTTGTGCTTCGTTAAAAATGCCAATCTATCGGCATCGCCATCATACGCAAAGCCAAGCGCATACTCGCCTTCAAGCTCTTTTTTGATGTCTTTGAGGTTTTTCTCTACGGTTGGATCGGGATGATGATTTGGAAACGTGCCATCGGGGTCTGTAAATAACCCTTTACATGTAAAGTCCAACGCTTTGAAAACATCTTGGACGACAACACCTGCCACGCCATTGCCACAGTCATAGACAAACGGCTGTTTAAACCCTTTAAGGTGGTCAAACTCTTTAATCAAATAGGCGATATAACGCTCTTTGGCATTAATAAAGGCAGAACTCAAATCATCTTCGATTTCCATCGCATAATTCTGGATAATCTCACGACCAAGGGCATAAATATCTTCACCAAAAAAGGGCTTTTTATCAATCGTAATTTTAAAACCATTGTATTCACTTGGGTTGTGAGAACCTGTGATCATAATCGAAGCATTCGGCGTTACACCATCAAAATCTTGAAAGTTGCTGAAGTAATTGACAGGCGTTGCAACGAGTCCCATCGTAAGCACGTTACAGCCAGCTTTGTTGAGTCCGCTGGTGAGATACTCACACAAAATCGGTGAATGCGAACGCGCGTCATAGCCAATCGCAACATTTTTGCCCACTTTAACAATCTGTTTTCCTAAAAAATACCCAATTAATTTGACTGTCTGCTCGTTCAACTCTTTTTCGTAAATACCTCTAATGTCATACTCTCTAAAAATCGTTTTCAATGGTTCTCCTTGTACAATTCTTCTTCAATTGCGATGCCAAAAACATCCGTATAGGACTTTTCAACCCGTAAATTTTCCTGCATTGTAACCAATGCACGCTGATAGTCCTCTATAATGAGGTTGCCTTTGAGTAGTTCATACTTCAAAAAAAGCCAATACGTGTTAAGCACATCGCTTTCGCAATACTCTTTGATTTTTTCTATTTCACCCGCATAATAAAGCTCCATCACTTGATCGCCATGGACATCGTATTTGCCAGGAAGTCCCACCATTGAACAGACATGATCGAGTTTAAGCCCGCGCACCGCGCCAAATTCGCACAGATGATCGAGTAAATCCACATGAAAACGGTCTGAATAGCGCGCACGGTAATTTTCCCATTTGTTTTTATTCAGCTCTTTGTTATCTTGCTCAAAATAAGCGTTACATGTAAGATTGTATTGCATCGCGCGAAGAAGTGGCATATCAAAACTACGCCCATTAAAACTCACCAACTTTGGATTGTGTTTGTTGATGAAGCCTAAAAAGCTTTTGATCATCTCCTGTTCGCTGTTTCCCTCAATGCTACTCACCTTGCGAAAGATGCCAAAATCATCAGCAATAACCGCCGAAATCGCCACAATTTTATGAAACGACAGCGGTAAAAAACTGCTTCCACTCTTCTGCTCTTGCTCTTTTTGCGCTAAAAGTGAGACCTCAAGATCGTCTCCTTCAAGGCTCAGGACGCTTCGAATTAGCTTGGTATCAGGGATAGTTTCAATATCGAACACACAGATCATTAAGTACCTCTTTGGCTCAGTTTAGCTACAATTTTACCTTAATTCAATTTTGAAAGTGATGAGATGAGAATTTTTTTGGAATACTACGCCCTCAAAGGTGTTCTACTCTTAACCAAATTGTTGCCAATACCTTTGATTTATGGGTTTTGTAAGCTTCTAGCAACACTTTTTTTTACGCTCGATAAGCGAAGACGTACCATTACCCTCCAAAACTTAGCCCTTGCCTACCCCCATAAAACAGAAGACGAACGCTACACATTGGCAAAAAATATTTATAAAAGTGTTGCCATCAGCATTGCAGAAATGCTTCTTATGATGCACCAACGACTCGACATCGATGCCATGGTTTCAAACTATGAAGAAGCGCTTCATGAGTTAAAGCTCTATTTTGACGATGTAAACAGAGGTAAACTCCTTCTTACCGCACATTTTGGTAACTGGGAATTGCTGGCACACTTTCTCGCAAAACATGGCTATCCTATGGTCGTCATCGGGCGTAAAGGCAATAATCACCTCATTGAAGAGCACATCACAACCCCTTTTCGTACACGCTATGGCAACACGCTTGCCCATAAAAGCAAAGCTATGGCGGCCATTGTGCGTGTCTTAAACCAAAAAAAATCGCAGGAATGCTGATCGATCAAAAATCAGGTGGCTCCAGTAGCATTAAAATCAATTTCTTTGGTCACCCTGCCGATACGATCAACTCGATCGGTCTGCTTAAACTTCGCTATGATCCTTCCGTTGTTCCACTTTTTATGGCGCGTCAAAGCAATGGGCGCTACAAGCTCATCATCGGATCAACCCAAGAGATTGCGTTGCCAGAGGAGCTTAACGAAACGGAGAAGATTAAACGTCTCACCCAACACTACAACGACATCATCGAAGCGGTTATCAAAGAGTACCCCGAGCAGTGGTTTTGGATGCACGATCGATGGAGACTCTTTAAGTGACCCTGCTTATTTTAAGCGATGGGCGCATGGGGCACCTCAACCAGTCTATCGCCCTTGCCAAACACCTTGGAGCTCACTACGAGATACGCTCTGTGCACTTTACATGTAAAGCGTACAAACTGCTCTCTTACCTGCTTGATCGTCTTAAAATGTACACCCCTTCTTTGTTTAAACTGGATCAGCCTCTAACGCAAAACTACGATGGTATCGTCTCGGCAGGTTCAAGCACGTATTATGCGAACAAAACGCTTTCTCGAAAGCTTGGCATCAAATCTGTCACGATGATGCTTCCGCAAAGTTACCGTTATGATTTTGATCTGATCTTTGCGCAAGCACACGACAATCCGCCAAAACAAACTAACATCATCACCCTTCCTGCCAATTTTAGTTACGTGGAACCTAAAGGACTTTTTGCACCTAAAGGCAAATCGGTGGGGATTATTATCGGTGGAAATAATGCGCTTTTCAGGATGGATAAAGCCCATCTCAAAAGCCAGCTTGACTTCATTTTTGAACAATTTCAAGGCTGTGAAATCGCTGTGACCACGTCTCCAAGGACACCTAAAGAGATTGAAAAATTGGTAGGAAACTACCCTTTTGCGTACAGCGTGATTTTTTCAAACACTAAGATCAATCCCATTGCCGATTTTGTAGCGCATTGTGAGGTCGTTTTCATCACGATTGACTCCACATCAATGATCAGCGAAGCGATCAGTTATGGCACCTCATGCGTTGAGATACTGCCACTGGGAAAAACGCAAAACAATAAATTTTTCACGATGACCCAAACCCTTGAAAAAGAGGGATATCTGCACCTTTTTGATGGCACTCTCGCTCATAATAGTCGAAAAATAGACTTTAACCACTACGCACAAAAGGTAAACGCATGAAAATCGTTCAACTCATCCCAGAACTGAATGAAGGTGGCGTAGAGAGAGGGGTCGTTGAGCTCTCACGCGAACTCGTTAAGTTGGGATTTGAGAGTGTTGTGATCAGCAACGGTGGCAAATTGGTCGAACAATTAGAACGTGATGGATCGTTACATGTAAAGGTCAATGTCTGCTCCAAAAACGTTCTCACTGCACCTTGGCGTATCTGGAAACTCTACCAAGCCCTTCAAAATATCAAGCCCGATCTTTTACATGTAAGAAGTCGCGTGCCTGCGTGGATGGTCTTTTTTGCCAATAAACTGTTGCACCTTCCCATCGTTTCAACCGTACATGGCTTTAACTCGGTCAATCGCTACAGCGCCATTATGGTTAAAGCAGATCAGATTATCTGCGCTAGCTCTTTTTTAAAGACACATATCATTAAGCATTTTCATGCCGATCCTTCCAAGATTCACCTGATTCCAAGAGGGATTGACTTTAACTATTTCAATACCCATGAATTAGATACGAAGTTTATGGAGACCTTTCAACACGAGCATCATTTAACCCATAAGCGTGTTATTTTGCATGTGGCACGCATTACACACTGGAAAGATCAAGCCACTACGATTCGCGCTTTTTTAGAGCTTCGTGCGAAGAGAGATGACATCAAGCTCTTTTTTGTGGGCGGCATTGATCCTAAGCGTCTCTCCTATTTTGAGGAACTTCAACGTTTAGTTTTCGATTCTGATTTTGCGAAAGATATTGTTTTTCTAGGAAGCCAATCCAAAATGAAAGAGCTTTACGCATTAGCGGACCTTACGATCTCCGCTTCCACCAAACCCGAAACCTTTGGACGCGCTAATGTCGAGAGCCTTGCGATGGGCGTACCCCTTTTGGCAACACCGATTGGTGCGACACAAGATTATATTAAAGAGGGCGAAACAGGATTTTTCTTTGAGCCAAAAAATCACACTTCGTTAGCAAGTCTGATGCAAAAAGCACTCGAATATCCCTTTAATAAACAGAAAATTCAAGCGTTTGCCAAAACGCATTTTTCGCTCGAACAGATGGTAGAAAAAAATGTGGCGATTTACACCACATTCTCTTCTGATTTATAAGGCCTCTTTTCCTGCAAATATGCCTTTTGATAATTGAAAATCATCGCAAAGACAGAAATTGATAAAATCATAAAGAAGGACCACGTTCCACTTGAGAGCGAAAATCCACTATTGAGTAGCGAGAAAGAGTACCACACGCCCATACTTCCGATTAAAACAACAGAACCTGAGCGGTAGACTATTTTTGCAATTGTAAAAAGTAAGAAAAGGGCAAATGCAATTCCCACAAGACCTTGTTCTGCTAGAATATCCATCCATGGACTATGCGCATGAAATTGTCCTTCTCCCGTTTTGGGATTGATCTCATGACTTTCAAAAGAGTCTTTGTAATATTCAAACTGCCTATCGCGAAAATTTTTAAAACCAACCCCTAAAATTGGGTTATCTTTAAACTCCTCAAAGGCTGTTAGCCAAATAGAAACACGTGTATGTTTTTGATCTTCAAAGGGATGTGCCAATGTTAAGATGCGTGCTTGCAGTTGAGGTGTCATAGAGACAACAACCGCTGAGATGACTAAAAAACTGCCTAATGCCATAAAGGCCCATTTACGATACGGGCTGACCCAGGCAATGAATGGTAAAAAGATGGCGAGTAAAAGCAATGGTCCTCGTGCTCCCGATAAAGGTATCGTTAAAAGCATACCCATCAGTACCACACCATAGAGAAGATACTCTTTTGTTCTCTGTCCCTTCAGTGCTAATAAAGCACCAAAAAAACCAATCCAAAGAGGAAAACTGTATGCAAAAATTCTGTTATGACCAAACAAATCCGTCACACGTGAGGCTTGGATCGGCGTACCAAAAAGATTAAAACCAATAATAAATTGAATAAGGGCATTCGCCACAATAAACAAAATAACAATCATTTGAACGCGTATATAACGATCGATATAGGCTTTGGTTATAAACGTTGATTTGATGGCAACATAAAGCAAACACCATAAAAAAACTTGAAGTGCGCTACTCATGGCACTGTAGGGATTCACTGCCCACAACGCACTGCTAAAGATGTACGAACACCAACATGCTAAGGCAATAAAAATGGGATCATTAAAAACATCCCAACGCCTTTTTACAATCACATCAATTAAAAAAACCAAAACGATCACCCCAGTCACAGCCTTATAAGACTTTCCAATGAAAAAGCTAAGGGAGAGTAGGTAAAACAGATATTCTAAAATTTTATCGCGATTTATTGCCATGTGTATCCTTTATGCCACGTTAACTGTGCGCAGGAATTATAGCAGATTGAAAAACCTCCTGCAAATATTCTGCACACTTATTTTAGGTCGTTATCATTGAAAATGGGTTATACTTGAAGCTCTAAGCTTGTTTTATTGAGGATATTTTATGCTTCACTATCTTTTTAGACACAATAAAGATTATTCACGTTTTAATATTATCAAACACCTCTTAAAAGATCTTACATGTAAAAATGATATTTTTATCTTATTGCCTTTTTCCAAGAACCAGTTTTTCAAACATTTTTTTAAACGTAACCGCATTGTCAATGATTTTTTTATCTCAAACTATGACACCTATGTCAATGATAGAGAAAAAATCAGCCCATACAATCCAAGGGCATGGTGGAAATACCTTCAAGATTGGGTTAATTTTAAATTCTCAAAGTATCTTCTCTGCGATACTCAAGCACATTTTGACTATTGGCAAAAACTCTTTGGAACCTTTAAAGGAGAGCATTTTGTCTTACCGGTTTTAGCCGATACCTCGCTTTACTATCCTGCAAAAGATCCCATCATACATGAACCAAAACGTATTCTATTTTATGGCTCTTTTATCCCTTTACATGGTATTGATGTTATCTTAAAAGCTTTCGCACTGCTTGAAAAAGAGCAGATTGCTTTTCAAGCGCAGGTGATTGGCAAAGGGCAAATGTTTTCAGCAATGAAAGCGTTATATGAAAAACTTCATCTTTGCAATGTCGAAATGAATGGTCTTTTTATGAATGAACAAGCACTGGTCGATGAGATACGAAAAGCTGACATCGTTCTTGGTATCTTTGGACATAGCCAAAAAGCTTTTTCAGTGATTCCCAATAAAGCATACCAAGCACTTGCCTGTCAAAAGGCACTGATTACGATGACGACCCCTACGATGTATGAATTTTTTAATGATCATGAAATCCTTATGTGTCCAAATACCCCCGAAGCGTTAGCAGAGGCGATGAAAAAACTGATCAACGACACGGCATTATTGCAACAGTATCAAACCAATGGCTACCAAGCCTTTAGCGAGCTGTATCAACAGACGCAAAAACGTTTTGAGCATTTTATTCACACGATAGATCAGTCATTAGGCTCATAACCCAAATGATGCTATCAACGTTACATGTAACGTTTGATTTAATACAATTTTCGACAATCTTAACCAACTCTAAAGGTATTTAAAACGATGAATTTAGCTGTTATCAAATTTAGTGCTCTTGGCGATATTGCTGAGAGTTTACCTGTTTTAAGAGCGTTCAAACAGACTCCAACCATTATTACGTCGCCTCTTGGCAAAGCTTTGCTTCAAGATGAATTTGATGATTTTATGATTTTATCCAATAAAAAAGCACTCACCCTGGCCAAACTGATTTGGAAGATTCGAAAACAGAAGTTTGATTGGTTGATTGATTTACAAAACAACGATAGAAGTCGTTTGATTGATTACCTCTCTAACGCTTCACGTATTGCGAACCATGATACCATTGTACTGACACAAAACATTAATACGATTTTATATGAAATTGCACAAAAAACGTCGCTTGTTAACCCACTAGATACGACCTTTGTTTCCAAAGAGCGTTCTTACATTGTCTTAAATTGTGGTTCAAGTCCCAAGTGGGCTTCCAAACGTCTTCCAGCGCATAAATGGCATGAGATCAGTGCCTTGCTTTATGAGCGATTTCACCTCCCCTTTATCTTGACGGGTGACGCATCTGAGAAGGAATACGTTGAAGAGATACTCAAATCAATCGTCGGAGAAAAAAAGAGTGTTGCAGGGAAAACGACACTTCAAGATCTCAAAAAAATTCTGAGTGAAGCTTTCTTAACGGTTTCCACCGATTCGGGTCCTATGCATCTATCCGCTGTTCAAAAAACACCGACCATTGGTCTTTTTGGACCGACAAACTGGATCAAAGCAGCTCCTTATGGATCGTGGTCAACTGCGGTATATGATACACACTTTTATGCGAATGCGACACCGCCGATGAAAAGTTTGATGGAACACGATCACTATTTTGATCACATCAGTATCGATCAAGCATTAGTCACATTGTCGGCGTATCTTGTGTAAGCAATCGTTTCTTTATGCACGAATGGTTTTCATAAAACCTTCTATTCTAAACCAAAAAAATCGCATCAAGTCGCTCAAGTGCCGCACTCTCATCACTCTTCTTGAATAGATTTTTTGATTGGGCACCAAGATGGAAGGTTCTGAGTTTTGCACGATTTTGTCGATCATCGCAAGTAAATTATACTCCTCAAGAACGCGTCTACGTGCCTCTTTCACCGCCTCAAAACGCCTTTCATATTCTCCCTCGTGTTCTATAATTTCCTTAATTTTCGCAATGGAGCCTTCAATATCGTGAATATCGATTTGAATCACGCTCTCTTTGGGAAAATAGTCATACACATTCGGACACCCACAATAAATGGGAACACACCATCCTAAAAACGCATCCGCAAGCTTTTCAGTCCAAACGTGTTTTTCAATATGATTTTCAACGGCAACATGAAATTCATACGGATCCAAAGCATCTGCTTTAAGATCAATCCACTTAAATCCTTTGCCAAAACGTTCAAGTTCAGGTACCGCCTCTTGCAATTTTTGGGTAAATTCATACCGCAACTTGTGCATGGTATGCCCTTGTTGCTTATTTGAGCAGACGGTTGATATTTTTTTAGTTTTAGTAGGGTTTGTTACGCGAAGGATTTCATCATACGTTTTGCCATAAAACCATGTATTGCCCGTTTGTGAACGAATCGCATTGGGGTGCGGTAACGTTTTCTCACCATGGTTGGTGATGAGATAGTGAAACTGTCCTGCAAATGCTCTACCATAGTAACTAATGGAACTAGGCTCCGTCGTTACAAGAATGGTATTTTCTCTAGGGCACTGCAGTGGCTCTATCTTATGAGGGACAATGCTGGCAATATCATCAAGGACAACGAGCCAATCGTAATTTTGATCGAGTGGATCAAACGTAAATTGGCACTTTCCCCAAATGCCCTGACTATGAGATGTCTGTTTTTTAAAGGTGCTCTCTTGATTGCTACGACTTCCTCGCTCTGTTATCTTAACGCGAATATAGGTCTGCAATGCTTGCCCTACCCATTCGTTTTAAAGTGAGTATCGATCGCTTGGCAAATAATATGCCCGATCATAATGTGCATCTCTTGAATACGCGGTGTATCCTCACTTGGGACAATGATGTTTATGTCGCAAAATTCACTCATCACGCCACCGTCTCGTCCGCTTAAACCGATGGTACGACATCCCATATGTTTGGCTAGGCTAAGCGCTCGTACCACATTTTTACTGTGACCACTCGTTGAGATGCCAATAAGAACATCTCCTTCCCTTGCTAAGGCTTCGACTTGACGATCATATATACGATCAAATCCATAGTCATTTCCAACAGCCGTTAAGACAGAGGTATCCGTTGTCAGAGCAATTCCCGCAAGTCCTCGCCGCTCAATTTTATAGCGTCCACTGAGCTCTGCTGCAATATGTTGCGCATCCGCAGCACTTCCACCGTTACCACACAGTAAGATTTTATTGCCATTTTTCAGTGCTTCAATCGCAATGATAGAAGCCGTATAAATATGGCTTTGTAAATTCGAAAGTGTTTTTTCAACGACCTCTTTATGCGCCTGAATTTCGTTGTAAATCATCTCCATCATTTTTGGTGAATCCTTTCAATGATTCTAGTCGTACTTTTACCCTCAATAAACTGAACCAATCGTACCTCTTTGGCAATATTGCTTCCCACAACGTCCTTGCCTTCGTAATCAGCCCCTTTAACCAAAATATCGGGTTTAAGGACAGAAATAAGCTCAAGTGGGGTATCTTCTTCAAAAGGAACAACGTAGCTGACCGATTCTAAACTAGCTAAGATGTACGCTCGGTCTTCTAAAGTGTTTATAGGTCGATGCTCACCTTTTAGTCGCTTGATCGAATCATCCGAATTAAGCCCAATAATCAGTATGTCGCCAAAGCTTTTCGCTACTTCAAGGTACTTCACATGCCCTACATGTAAAATGTCAAAACAACCATTGGTAAAGACAATTTTTTGATGTTTTTTGGTTTGAAGAAGGCGTGTGATCTCTTCGATGCTTTTAAGTTTACTCTCAGCCGTTGCACTTCGAAGGCTATGCTCATACGCATCAATTTCATCCAGTGTGACGGTTGCACTTCCAAGTTTTCCCACAACTACTGCGGCCGCTTTATTGGCAAAAGATGCCGCTTCTTGAATACTTTGCCCAGAAGCATACGCATACCCTAAAGCTGCCAGTACGGTATCGCCAGCACCCGTAACATCGTACACTTCACGTGCAACGGTTGGCATTTTAAGAAACTGCTCACCAAAGATTGCCATTCCATCTTCCGAGAGCGTTATAATGGCGTACTCAAGATCCAAACTCTCTTTGAGTAAAGTTCCAGCTTTGTGCAAGCTTTCATCATCGTTTATAGCAATTTTGGTAGCAAGACTTGCCTCTTTTTTATTGGGCGTAATCAGCGTCGCTCCACTGTATTTGTGGTAATCATCCCCTTTGGGATCGACAAAAATAGGCTTTTGATATTTTTTGGCAAGCTCAATCACTTTACATGTAAAGTTTGGTGTCAAAACACCTTTGCCATAATCGGAGAGTAAAATGACATCTACTTTGGGTATATACGCAACGCATTGCGCTAAAAGTGCTTCTGCTGAAGTTTCAGTGATGTCATCTTTGGATTCGCTATCATAACGCACTACTTGTTGATGAGAGGCAATGACACGGCTCTTCTTACTGGTTTTGCGACCCTCTTGCACAACCATTCCAGCTGTGTCAAGACCTTGAAGTAAAAGCGTTTCAAGCAATTCTTTCCCATTTAAATCATCCCCAATCACACTTGCAACACTGACATGCGCACCTAAACTCACCAGATTGTTGACCACATTGCCAGCCCCACCAAGGACGGTACTTTCACGCTGTATATCCACCACTTGAACCGGTGCTTCAGGAGAGATGCGTTCGCATTTACCCCAAAGGTAATGATCTAACATCATATCGCCGATAACTAAAATATGAGGCTGTGTTGTGCCGTTTCTTTTCATGCAGTACTCTTAGTGGTTTCTTTTGATTATTTAATGAAATTAATTGTATCCAAAAGAAAATTAACGCAATATTTAGCCTTTGGTGAGTGCTCACATCCAAGAAGGATTGTCTGCTCAATCCCAACCCCATGTGCCGCTTCGATGTCGCTTGGTTTATCGCCAATCATCCACGAGTGTGTCACATCAATATCAAACGCTTTAATGGCTGCTTTAAACATGCCACTTTTAGGCTTTCGACACGCACAATTCACTTCAGGCGCATGCGGACAGTGGTAAACTGCATCGATTGTGATCTTTGCATGTAAAAGTTCTTGGCGCATCCATGCCGTTAGTTTTTGAAAGTCTTCTTCGCTGTAATACCCTCGTCCGATGCCTGACTGGTTGGTGACGATGATGAGCAGATACCCTAGTTTTTGAAAATGTCTCAACGCTTCAAAAACGCTTTCGCAAAATTCAAAATCTTCGATCTTAGAGACATAGGCTTTATCGATATTAATGACACCATCACGGTCTAAAAATACCGCCTTTTGCATCTATTCTCCCAACTCTCTGGTAATATCGCTGAGCAAATTGGTGTATTCCAAGTAACCAAACGTATCTTTTTGGGCGATTAAAGCGTTTTTGGCTTTGGAAAAAAAGATCTTTGCCTCTTCGCGGTTTTTAAGATCGTATGCTAAAAATTTTCCCATGTAATAGTTCGCGTAAAGGTGCGTTGGCTCTTTGGCAAGCACTTTTTGAACCTCTTCAATCGCAGTGTAAATTTGTAAGTTTTTTTGAAGGGAAAGGGCGAGTTTGAGGCGAATCATATGCTGAAACCCATCCACTTGGATGCTTTTTTTGTACATTTGCGCGGCTTCATTGAAAATGCCCATTTCATAATAACCGTCACCAAGCTTATTCCAAATCTCTTTATCGTTGGTTTTCGCCGCTTGCTGTTTGAGGTTGGTCACTTTAAGCGCGAAAGGAAGTACCGTTGCAATACGGCTGTTTTGAACATTGTGCGGATCAATCGAGTAGGCATCGACTAAGATTTCAAAACCTTTGGCAATTTTGCCAAGTTTGAGGTAAATATTGGCAAGCTGAAGCATGCACGTTGTATTGGTTGGTTCACTGGCAAGAATGATTTCAATCGACTCTTTTGCTTTTTGTGTATCCGTACGTTCAACTTCACACACACTGTGCGTTGCACCCATTAAACCACTTAAAACACAGACCCATGCGACTATCCCTCGAAACAAATGAACCTCTATGCACTGTAAGATGGGCTCGATTATACCCAACTTTTACAGAAATGAAAATAGAACTTTCGATACGCAGGGAAAAACTAAGCAGGGTTAAAGTATGGTTGGTTATAATTTTTCACACACAACTTAAAAGGGGTATCTACGTGAAAAAAATTTGCACAATTTTAGCAATTGCGGCAGTAACAAGTTTGATGGCAGCCGATGGCGAAGCGATCTACAAATCGAAGTGTTTTTCCTGTCATGGAGACAAAGCTTCTAAAGCAGCCTTAAATAAATCACAAATCATTGCCGGTTGGGATGCAGCGAAAATTATTGCATCGGTTAATGGCTATAAAAATGGTGAGGGTGGCCCAATGAAAGGTGTCATGAAACCAATCGCAAGTGGTCTAAGCGAAGACGATCTTAAAGCCGTTTCTGCAACGATTGCTTCCTATAAGTAAGCCTATTATTACACGCTACAAGGGCAAAGCTCTTGTAGCTACGTTGCACTAGGCACTAAAGCTTGCCTCTTCGAGGCAGAGTTTGTTTTCGTTTTCTCTCACTTACTCAAATTCTTGCTTTTGGATCTCCACAGATCATCTTCTTAATCAGGAGGCGCATAGCCTTTCTCTCTTTTGTGCTTCTCTTTTAAAATATCCGCTTTTTTACGCTCCATCATGACAGCGTCCTGCAGTGCTTCTTCACTGTCAAACTGCGCACCATCAATGAATTTTTTATGATCATCAAATTGACCGCTACGAATGCCCCATAAAAGCGCCCACAAACCAAAAGCTCCTAAAAGTGTGGAAGCCCCTAGCATCATCCCAACAATCCAACCATCCATCTCTACGACCTTTTTAAAACGTTTTTAATACGCATTGAATTTCCAACCACCACCAAAGAGCTTAGCGACATCGAAAGTGCTGCAAAGAGAGGGATAACGTGCCCGCTCATTGCCAAAGGGATGGTGATGACATTGTACAGCAGGGAAAAGAGCAGATTCTCTTTGACCACACGAAGGCTCTTGCGCGCTATCACAAAAGCTTCATACAAGCTATTGACACTGTCATTGGTCAGTACAACGTCGCTGACATCGACCGCGACATCCGCGCCACTTCCCATGGAAATGGCAATCTCGCTTTGAGAAAGGGCTAGCGTGTCGTTGATGCCATCTCCTGCCATGACCACTTTTTTACCCTGTTTGCGCAACGCTTCGATGTAGTCCGCTTTTTCATGCGGTAAAAGGGCGGCTTCATACACCTCAATGCCCACTTCTTTGGCTATCGCTTGGGTCACGCTGAGATGATCGCCACTGAGCATCACGATCTCAAGGCCGAGTTTTTTAAGCGCCTCAATGCTCTCACGCGCTCCTTCTTTCAAGCTGTCCCTGAGTCCAAAAACAGCCACCAAAATGCCATCGATAGCAAAAAAATAGTGGCTTAAGGATTCAAGAGTAGAAGGAATAAGAAATTCAACACCCTCTTCGTTCATCATTTTAGCATTGCCACCCAAAAGCGTATGTCCCTCAAAAAGAGCTTTCACCCCTTTGGCTTCCACGGTTTTGACCTGTTCCAAATGCTTTACATGTAAAGACTCCTCGGAGTCTTTCAGAAAGCTTGCAATGCCTTGACTAATGGGATGCGTGGAGCTAGAGACCAAGGCGTACAAAAGGGAACGATCAAAGCTTTGCACATACGCTGTTTCAACCACTTCTGGCTTACCTTTGGTAATCGTTCCTGTTTTATCCAAAACGAGCGTGTCGCATTTTGCCATGCTCTCAATAAATCCCGCCTCTTTAAATAAAATGCCTCGCTTCGCCGCCAAACCAAGCCCCACCAAGGTTGCCACTGGCGTTGCTAAAGAGAGTGCGCACGGGCACGCAATCACGATTACTGAGATTGCAACGATCAAGCCTGTCTCAAAGGAACCACTCTGGTAAAACCAAAAAAGCAGGGTTGAAAACGCCAAAAAAAGAATGGCACGTGAGAAATACCCTGAAATTTGATTGGCGAGTTTTTCGATCTTTGGCTTTTTATTCATCGCATCTTCAAGCAAGGTGACCAGTTTGGAGAGCATCGAGGAGGAGAATGTATTGGTCGCTTGGTAGCGAATGACACTGTCTAGACAGATGGAACCGCTGAGGATTTTATCGCCTTTTTGGGATAAAATGGGGATAGATTCGCCATTCAGCCGCGAAAGATCAAACGAACCCTCCCCTTCTACAATGATGCCATCAATCGCTACTTTATCGCCCGCTCGCACTTCAATGATCTCGCCAATTTCAACCGAATCCACACTCGTTAAAATCTTCTCATCGCCTTTAATGATCGTCACTTCACTCGGCATTGCACTTCCAAAAGCATCTAACGTATCGACCGCTTTTTTCTTCGTTAACACTTCTAAATACTTGCCTGCAAACACAAAGGTAATAATCATCGTCACCGAGTCAAAATAGACCTCAGCATTGCGCGTAAACATCGCGTAGAGTGAAAAGACATAGGTCAGTGTCGCACCCGTGGCAACCAAAAAGTCCATCGTCACATAACGATGCTTGATGCCATAATACGCCCCTTTAAAATAGATCGAACCCGTGTAAAAGAGTGTAGGCGTTGCCAAAATAAACTCCGCAAAGTTCAGAATGCTTTTGATGTTGCTTTCCATACCCGTAAAATACCCTGCATACTGTGCAATGGCGATCCACATCACATTCATCGTCGAAAAAACACCCACGAGCAGCTTGGAGTAGTACTCTCTGCGTTGTGCCGTAGCGCGCTCTTCTCCACTTTTAGGATCGTACGGATACGCGTTGTACCCGATGCTCCGAATCGTTTCAATGATCTGGGAAAGCTTAATAACCGCGCCATCCCAAACGATCTTGGCTTTGTGATTGGTGTAGTTGATGGAGACTTCAACAATGCCCTCTTGTTTGGAGAGCACTTTTTCATTCAGCCAGACGCACGCACTGCAATGAATACCTTCGATAATCAGCGCAATTTCATTAAGTCCTTCTTTATTGGTTTTGACGTATTTGGAGATAAAACCATCCAAATCAAAGCGGCTGGTATCATCCAAGTTAACTTTAGGAGGCTCTAGGGTTGTTTCATCGCCCATTTTGGCGTAAAACGTATCGAGTCCTTCGTCTTTTAAGAGGTGGTAAACCCCTTGACATCCTTTGCAACAAAAAAATTTGGGAGTTTCAAAAGTTGTATCTTGAAGTAACACAGAGGCGTTATATTCTAGGTGGCAATGATCGCAACGTTGTTTGCTCATAGTACTCTTTCATATTTTTTACACGCTTTTCAAGCAAAGCTTGAAAAACTACGCTAACCGCTATGGTACTGAAGCTTGCCTCATATTGAGGCAGAAACTTTTTTTGTCATTAAATATTATTATAGCGTGACTTTTTTGTGATGAACCTGATAGAATGGTTGGCTTTATTTTTTTTTCAAAACCTTTGTGCTAAAGTGCGTCCTTACATGTAAGTGTACGCATCATTGGGTCAAGGGAAGGCGTTTGGAGAATACTAAAAAGCTCTATCTTAAAACAGGATTTTTCCTAGCACTGATCTTATGCCCTATTTATATCGCTATTTCGTTCCATTATACGTTTCTTGCGTATGCTTTGCTGAGTGTAATTAGTACGCTTTGCTTCTTTTTTGTTACAAAATTACAAAAAAGCAATGCCCATCTTCAAAGCGAACTGCGCAAAAATCTCTACATCGATCTCAACACGAAACTTCCCAATCGACTCAAGCTCTTAAAAGACAACAAAAAACTTGACCCCAACATTGATTCGACGTTGATTATTATCAACATTGACTCGTTTCAAAACACAAACAACTTTTACGGTCACAACTTTGGCGACAATTTTCTCAAAGTGATCGGTGAATGGCTTTTCCACAATCTTCCCCCCGTGGATGCCACCCTCTATAAATTTGAAGCCGACATTTACGCCATTTTGATTCGTGTCCCTTTTAGTGAATACAACCTCAAAAAATACCTCAAAAAGATCTCGATGAAAATCACCAAAGATCGCATCATTTGTGAAGAGGTTGAAGTCGATACAACACTTTCCATCGGCCCGCATCAAGGCAAAAAGAATATTCTTAAACTCGCTTCGATCGCCTGTAAAGAGGCTAAAAACAAACGCTTGCCTTATATGATTTACGAGAAAAGCAGCCTCAAAGAAGCAGAGTACCATCACAATATGATGATGAACCACACCCTCAAAGAAGCGCTTGCCAAAGACTACGTCATCCCTTTTTTCCAGCCCATTTTGAACCTTCACACCAATGAGATTGAGAAGTTTGAGACACTGATGCGGATCAAGAAAGAGGATGGAACCTACTATCTGCCTGCTGAGTTTTTAGACGTTGCGAAACACTCAAAGATCTACTCAAAACTTTCGATGGCATTGATTCAAAAGGCGTTTGAAACCTTTCAAATCTCCTCCAATAGCTTCTCTATCAACCTCTCTTACCTTGATATGACCAATCTTGTTACCACCACCTTCATCATCGAAAAGCTCGAAGAGTTTAATGTGGGACCTTGGGTTATTTTTGAGATTTTGGAGAGCGATGGTATTGAAAACTACGAAGCGATTGCCAAATTTATTGACCAAGTGAAGTCGTATGGGGCGAAGATTGCGATTGATGATTTTGGCTCAGGCTACTCCAATTTTGAACGATTGACGGAACTTCGGGTTGATTTTATTAAGATTGATGGAAGTTTGATTAAAAATATCCATCAAAACGAAGAGACCAAGATTATCGTTAAGACGATCGTCAACTTTGCCAAAGAGCTCAACATCAAAACGATCGCAGAGTATGTTCATTCCAAAGAGGTTCTTGAGTGTGTTCAAGAGATCGGGCTTGATTATGCGCAAGGCTTTTACATCGGCAAACCAGACCCAAAACTTCCTATTAATGCCTAACAATCCCTTTTTTCGTTACATGTAAACAGAGATAAATCCCACCAAAGATCAAAACAACGCCCCCTAAATGGTACCACTCTAAACGTTCCCCTAAAAAAATATAGGCTAAAAAACTGCCAAACAGTGGCATCAAATGGGTAAATTGCCCTGTTTTATAGGCTCCAATGTGCGCAATGCCTTTGTGCCACAAGTAATACGAAAGAATCGACGTAAAAATCACCACATACACAATCACCCACGTGTACTGCGTAATAATCACTATTTCGCGCTCCAAAGAGTACCCTTGCGCCACGTAAAAGGGTAAAAGCATGGGCACACCCAAACTCACCGTGGTGATAAAAAACTCCATACTGCTCAAGCTTTGAGGGCGAAATTTGACCAAAACACTGTAACTCGCCCAACAAAGCGATGAAGCGATCACCCAAAAATCGCCTGGATTGAGACTTAAAGAGTGAAGGCTCATCACATTGCCTTTGAGCACTAAAAAGACGACACCCAGCGTTGAGAGCACGATGCCTAGCATCTGCTTGTGTGAGATGGTAGATTTGAGGATCAGCGAAGAGAGAAACACAATGATGATGGGAATGGAGGAGTTGATCAACAGCGCATTCGTTGCGGTCGTGTGTTGCAAACCAACGTATAAAAGTGTATTAAAACTCGCAATACCAAGGGCTGAGAGGAGAAGTAAAATGCCAAAATGGCTTTTCAGTGCTGCCCAAATACGCTTTACATGTAAGAGTAAAAACGGAAGCATCAGAAGCCAAACACCCAGCCATCTAAAAAACGCTAACTCTAAGGGCTCAATAGCGCCTGCGACAAAACGCCCGAGGACAAAGTTGGCGGACCAAAAGAGTACACACAACACCAAAAGTAGATAAACGTGCATTTTCATCCTTTTTATGAAGCGTGATTATAACAAATATAACGCCATTGCAACAGATCAGGGGTAGACTTTTAATCATGAAAGATCTTTTAAGGAGGATCCAATGTTATACCAACTTAATGTACGAGAACTCACCTACGTGCTCTGCGAAGCACTTGATTATGTAGGGATTGATGACATCATGCACGGCAAACGTGTCGCGTACATTGCGTGTGAAATCGGTAAACAACTGGGCTGGAGAGAGTCAAAGCTTGATAAAGTGATGATGATGGCGATGCTGCATGATTGTGGGGTCTCTTCGACAGGCGTGCATCATGCGATTGTGAGTCAATTGGACTGGGAAGATTCGTATATTCATTGCGCCAAAGGGGCTAGTTTGCTCAAAGAAGTGCCTCTGTACAGCGATTTTGTCGAGGTCATCGCGTTTCATCACACCCATTGGGAAGCATTCTGTCCCTATGTCAATGAAGAGATCAAACTCTACGCCAATCTGATTTACCTGGCGGATCGTATCGATGCTCTGCGTTCTCAATTTGGAGCGCATCTGTACCACGAAAAAGAGACGATTCGTTCCATCATTCAACATCATACACCTTCGATGTTTTCGCCACTACTCTGCGATGCGTTCAAAGAGGCGTCTCACACGGAATTTTTTTGGTACTATTTAGAATCAACGGCACTGCCGTATTACTTCAAAGAGTGGGTTGATCAAGGCGAAATTCAAGCAGTACCCTTTGATATTTTGAAAAAAATAGCTTTAATCTTTTCAGGTATCGTCGATGCAAAAGAGTCGATGCAAAAAGAGCGCACCTTAAATGTGGCGTCTCTTGCGCGCTACATTGCGCGCCTTGCAGGACTTTCGTTGCGTGACCAAGAGTGTCTCGAACTCTCCGCACTCTTACACGATCTAGGCAAACTGCGCATTCCAGATAACATTGCTACCAAAACAGCGCCATTGAGTGATGAAGAGTCTATTCATCTGCGACGTCAAGGATTTGATGCGCAGATTATTTTAGGGCAGATCAAAGGGTTTGAAAAAATTGCTAAGATTGTCGCCATGCACCATGAGCCGCTCTATAGCAAACGACTCTTTCCCACTAAAAGTGAAACGTATGCCACACCCCTAGAAGTCACTATTTTAACCATTGCGACGACCTTTGAGCGTGGGCAGAGCGAAGAAGCGACTGCTTTGCTTGCACAGATGGTGGAAACGTATCAGTTGGAAAAGAGCATTATCTCAAACGTCGAAGCTTACTTCTTATTTTCATCGTGAGAGATCCTTACATGTAAGGATCTTGGACACGTATTTAAAGCAAAGCTTTAAATACTACGTTAACACTAGGTTTTGCTCGGCGCAATGCCCACGCACCCTTGGTGCTTTTTACTTCTGTTTTCCAAAAAGGCTATTGCTTTCTCAGTCAAATTCTCTAACTTTTTAAATTAAGAGTTGATTTATCCGAGTTAGCTATAATTTTCACATCTATATATCTTTTCTAAAGGAAACACCATGGCATCAACCAAACTCAAAGGCAATTCAGTAGCGCTATCAGGCACAGAAATTAACGTTGGCGATAAAGCACCCGTTGTTACACTTGTAGCAAAAGACCTCAGTGAAATCAAAGTCGGTGGCGCAAGCGAGAAAACGCAAATCATCGTCATCGTTCCCTCACTTGACACAGCCGTCTGTGCACAAGAGACACGTACATTTAACACCAAAGCGGCAGCTATTTCTGACGCAACTGTGATCGTTGCTTCGATGGATCTTCCTTTTGCGATGGGACGTTTCTGTACCACAGAGGGAATTGAAAACCTTCACGTTGGTAGTGACTTTAGAGACAAAGCACTTGCAAGCGCGTATGGCGTTTTAATCGCGGATGGCCCACTTAAAGGTCTAAGTGCAAGAGCTATTTTTGTTGTGAGTAAAGAAGGAAAAGTGATTTACAAAGAGATCTGCCCTGAAATTACAGAAGAGCCAAACTACGAAGGCGCACTTTGCGCACTCAAAGAAACTTCAGCTCCAAGTGACGGACACAAATGCGGTTGTGGCGCACGCTAATTAGCTAACTCTTGCTTCCTCTTGTGTCTGCCAAAGCCATGAGAGGAGCTTCTTCATGTGATCCACTTGCTGCGCATCAATCTTCTCTTCAGGCAGTGTTAAAATCATCTCCATTAACGCTCTGTTTTGTAAAAAAGCAATATTATACAGCGCTCCTTTTTCCATGATCTTTTCTAAAAAAGCCCTGTTTTCAAGCTCCGCAACACTCTTTTGCACTCGTTGGTAGTGCGACAATCCTCTGTTTATCATAACGCAATCACTCCTGCAAAACGTCCTGTAATTTTATCTCTTCGGTAGGAAAAATAACGGCTATCGCAACAGGTACATACCTCTGAAACCATTATATTTTTCCGCTTGATGCCCATGTCTAAGAATGCCTTTAAATTCGCGTTTTGTAAATCTAAAAAGTATTTTCCACTCTTTACATGTAAAAAAGATTCAAGCCCTTGGGTGGCTTCAATGCCCACTTCATAACAGCACGAACGAATCGAAGGTCCCATCCAAATGGTAAGCTCTTCCATTCGTGTTCCAAAACTTTCAGCCATTGCACGAGCACATTTTTGCCCGACCTGCAAAAGCGTTCCAACACGTCCCGCATGCGCCACACCAATGGCATGATGCCTTTCATCGTAGTACAAAATAGGAATGCAATCCGCCACCATCACTGCAAGTGCGATGCCTGAAACATCGGTGATCATCGCATCACACGTTGGCATCTCATCGCCACTGTGGATCTGCGTGATCGTATCACCATGCACTTGATCCATAAACACCAACTGTGAAACGCCCAGTTTTGCTTTTAAAATCTCCCGATTTTGGGTTACATGTAAAGCCGTATCGTTTACATGTAACCCCAGATTGAGACTCTCAAACGGCGCTTCGCTCACACCCTCAAAGCGGTTGGTAAAAAGATGCTGCATCAATAAATCGCCATAATGCGATCCACGCTGTTCCAATCTAACCCCTCTTTTTTAGAAAACATGTGGTGAAGGTAGCGTGCAAACATATCGGTCTCAACATTCACACGTCGCCCTAGTTTATACGTGCCAATCAATGTCTGCGCTAGGGTGTGTGGAATGATCGTCAAACGGAAGCTTTTTTCGTTCACATCATTCACCGTCAAACTCACGCCATCGATGGTAATGCTTCCCTTTGGAATCACATAAATAAGCTGTTTTGTGGGAATACTCACCTCAATGTCCAACCCATTCTCTTTTTGATCCAGCTTCTCAATCACACCCACGCAATCCACATGCCCTTGCACCATATGCCCATCAAGTCGGTCTCCCAAAGCAAGGGCGGGTTCAATATGCACCTTGCCTTTCAGGTTTTCAACCGCCAGCAAAGATCGACTCTCCTGTGAGAGTTCCACGCTAAACCCACCTTCAAAAAGGGAGATAACGGTCAAACACGCACCATTGATTGCAATGCTATCGCCAATTTTAGGTTTATACGTCGCACGAAGCGTTAAAATAGGAGTGGTATAGCTGAGCACTTCTGCAAACTCTCGAATCAAGCCTGTAAACATTATTTAACCTTTTTACAATTTCTATGATTTATTATAACGCTTTTATCATTGAACTATTCTAAGAGAGCAAAAGCCCTAAAAAAGGGATTTCAAAAAGTTTTTCTTAAAAAAATATTAGTATAATCGTTTAAAATGTTCTTGCAGGAGATACCGTTATGAAGAATTGGACCATTGCGCAAAAGATTTATATTCCTCTCTTTGGAGGGCTCTTTATTGGGCTTATTCTGATACTTTTTACGTCATATCTGAGCATTCAAGGGATCGAAAAAGATGTGTATGCCAAAGAAAAAGGCGAACTCAGTGTCTATGTCAAAAACCAACTCGAAGCCCAATACGACGTTGCCCTAACCAACGCGATTACTATTGCGTCTAATTATTACGTGATCGAATCACTTCTCAACAATGACCGTGACATTGCCATCAAAGGGCTAGGAGCGCTGACCAAGCTCTACAAAGAGAAGACCGATTTTAAAGAGGCGCAGATTCACATTCACACGCAAGACATCAAAAGTTTCCTCAGAGAGTGGATGCCCAAAAAATTTGGTGATGATCTCTCCAGTTTTCGTCATACCATCAAAAAAGTCAAAGAGACCAAACAGCCACTCACCGCTATCGAAATGGGCGTTGCGGGCATGTCGTTGCGAGGCGTTGCTCCCATTGTCAAAGATAACGCGTATTTAGGTTCTGTCGAATTTATCGACACCTTTGATGCCGCGGTTCAAAATGCCAAAGACGATATTGGGGCGAGCGTGCTTTTTTTGACCGAGAAAAAACAGCTTAACCTCAGCGCCACCGCTAAAGACGCACTTCTTGCCAAAGACACCGCCCTTTCTCAGAAAAAAGAGATCACCGATATGAAACTTTTTGAAGAGATCAAAGACCTTGATCTTAACTCACAAGGGGCTAGCTTCTTTACCCCCTCCTATTTTGTCGTCAGAGACGAGCTCAAAGCCTTCGATGGAAGCAAAGCAGGTGAAGTGTTAATCGCTAAAAAAATTACCGCCGTCAAAGCAGTTGTCCATGAAGCGCAATCGGCTGTGATTAAACTCATCATTACGATGTCGATCATTACACTACTGGTTATGGCGATGCTGATCGTGACACTTAAAAAATCGGTGATTGATCCTGTGAAAGAGCTTAAAATGCGTGCCGAGAACCTCTCCAGTGGTGATGGCGATCTGACCAAAAAGATGGAGATCAAAAGTGGCGATGAGATAGGTCTCGCTTCTATTGCCTTTAATCTTTTCATCGATAAAGTCAGAAACACTGTCAGTATGGCAAAATCTTCAAGCAATGAGAATGCCTCCGTTGCCAATGAACTCAGCTCCACAGCCCTTGAAGTCGGACGCAGAGCGGAAGAGACCTCGTTGATCGTCAATGCAACCAACCACATGTCTCGCACCATCAAAGAAGAGCTCTCCCTCTCACTGCAAAAAGCCAAACAGTCTGAAGTAGAGATCTCCGAAGCGCATGCAAAGCTGACCAATGCCAAAAATCAGATCTTAAAACTTGCCAATCAGGTTGAGTCCAGTGCGAGCACGGAAGTGGAACTGGCACGTCAAATTTCACAGCTGAGCAATGATGCAGACCAAGTTAAAGGCGTTTTAACGGTGATCTCTGACATCGCCGATCAAACCAATTTACTCGCCCTCAATGCTGCCATTGAAGCGGCGCGTGCGGGAGAACATGGACGTGGTTTTGCCGTGGTTGCCGATGAAGTCCGTAATTTAGCGGAACGTACTCAAAAAAGCCTCACAGAGATCAACGCGACGATCAATGTCATTGTGCAAGCGATTAATGACGCCAGTGATCACATGAAGGTCAATTCACAAAGCATGGAAAACCTGACGAAGATTGCGACGGAAGTGGAGAAAAATATCAACGAAACCGCTGTGATTATGGATAATGCAACCGTTTCGAGTGAAAACACCGTGCATGATTATATTAACACGGGGAAGAAAATTGATGACATTGTCATTAAAATCGAAGAGATCAACACGATTACGGTGAGCAACACGCGCAGTATGGAAGAGGTCAGCAGTGCGACCGAGCATCTCAGCGACCTCACCGAAAAACTCAACAACGTTTTAGGAAATTTTAGAACCTAGAGGCAAGAAGCATTACGCTTCTTGCGCTTTAAAAAAGGTGTAAAAGGCTCTCATTGCTCTTTGCGCCTCCTTCAAACTTACCTCTTTAAATTTCACTTTCCCACCCGCTTTGAGTTGCGCGAGTTTAAAACAATCCACAGCGATAATGGAGCCAATTTTAGGATACCCCCCAATCGTTTGACGCTCTTTTAACAGCACGATCGGCTCACCATGACTGGGCACTTGCACCGCACCATAACAGATAGGCTCAGAGAGAATGCCCGTAGATGAAGGTACAACTTTTTCGCCACTGAGACGGTACCCCATGCGATCACCCTCGCCTTTGAACGTATAGACACTGTTGAAAAACGTCTCTTGTGCTTTAGTATCGAACATCGCTTCTTGGTAGCCTTTGACCAGACGCACGGTGATGGTATCGGGATATTTTGGGATAAATTTTCGCTCTAGTTTTCGTCGATCCACAGGGCACCTGTTTCCAAAGGTGTGCAACAAATCTCCCGTTTTGAGCTTACGTCCTTCAAGCCCTCCCAACCCCTCTTTCAAACTGGTAGAATAGCTTCCATACGCAAAAGGCGTTTGAAATCCTCCTGCAACGGCGATGTAGGCAAATTGCCCTTCGTTGGCAAAACCAAAGGTGATCACATCCCCACGCCTCAGCAGATGGGTCTGCCACAAAGCAATACTGTGTCCGTTACATGTAGGCTGCATATTAGCCCCGCAAATCGCGATGCACATCTCACTTCTGGCTTTAAATGAAGCACCACCCATGGCGATCTCAATGGCAGGTGTGTTAAACGCATTGCCCACAAGAAGATTCGCATATCCAAATGCCATCTCATCCATCGCACCACTTTGCGTCAAGCCAATGTCACTAAAACCCCGACGCCCCGCATCTTGAATCGAGCTTTGAAGTCCACCGTTTTCAACGATAAAACCGTTCATAGCTCACCTCCTAGCTTTAAAAATTCCTCTTTGGAGATGGATTCATAACGCACATGATCGCCTACATGTAAAAGAGAAAGCCCCTCATACGAAGCATCAAACATCGCAGTAGGTGTTCGCCCCAACACTTTCCAGCCTCCTGGACTTTGGGTAGGATACACTGCGGTTTGGCGATCGGCAATGGAGACACTGCCTTTGGGAACCGCCTTTCTTGGACTCGCTAAACGGGGCGTCGCCAAACGTTCATCGATCTCGCCAAGGTAAGCAAATCCTGGTGCAAACCCAATCGCATAGACCGTGTACAACCCTTTTACATGTAAAGCGATAATCTCCTCCACACTGAGGTTTTTTTCCTGCGCTAACAGCTCCAAATCAAGTCCGACCTCGCGCCCATAATAGACAGGAATCGTGATGATTTTAGGCTCGTTAAGCATAAGTGCTTCTGCTTGATGGATGCTGTTTTCGATGATCTCGCAGACCGCATCAAAATCAAAACGCATCACATCGTAACTCACCATCAACGACGCGTAGGAGGGAATGATCTCGTAAAAGCCTTCTTGGTTCTTTGCTTTAAGCGCTTGATAGGCTTTTTGAACCTCTTGGGAAATCAAAGGATCGATTGTGGTTCCAAAATAGACAATAACGGACGATTCTGAGGCAATGGCATAACGTCTACTCACATGCTTTTCCTAAGAGTTTCTACCATGGCAACAGCTTCTTCATTGTCGCCATGCACACACAAGGTATCGGCTCGAAGTGCGATTCTTTTCCCCGAAATGGTCTCCAAAACACCCTCTTTTTGAAGCAGTTTCAACCGCTCAATCACGGATTGAACGTCATGCAACACCGCACCTTTTTGCGTTCTTGGTACTAAAAGACCGCTATCATCGTACGCACGATCGGCAAAGACTTCATAGATCAGCTCTAAGCCAAGTTCTTTGGCAATCGCTTCTTGCTTGGAAGTATCCACCATCGAGAGAATCATCAGTTTTAGTTTTGGATTTACCCGCGCTACGGCGGTTGCTACGGCTTTAAAAATGCGCTCATCTTTCATCATATCGTTGTAAAGCCCACCGTGCGGTTTGACATACGAAAGCGTTGCACCATTAGCCGTTGCAAAGCCTTGAAGTGCGCCAATTTGATAAATCACCATCGACTCAACCTCATCCAAAGAGCAGACCATGCTTCGTCTACCAAAACCCATCAAATCAGGATATGCAGGGTGCGCACCAATACTCACACCATGCTTCAACGCCAATTTAATGGAGCGATCCATGATGAGCGGATCGCCCGCATGAAACCCACAGGCAAAATTTGCCATATCAACATAAGGCATTATCGCCTCATCCAACCCCATCTTCCACGAGCCAAAACTCTCGCCCGCATCACAGTTTAATTTTATACTCATCCGATCATCCTATTGGGTAAATAAAAGACTATTTCTGGGAACAATGTTACCATAGCCGTAATTAAAACCATTATAAGGAAAAAGGGCATTGTTGCTCGAATAATAAAGCCTATTTTTTCACCAGAGATGCTCTGAATGACAAAAAGGGAAAAGCCAACAGGCGGTGTGATCTGTGCCATCTCCACCATAAAAACTAAAAAGATGCCAAACCAAAGAGCATCAAACCCTGCTAACGTGACAATAGGAAGGACAATAGGCAGTGTCATAACCACCATGGAGATACCATCTAACATCATCCCAAGAATGATATACATGATCGCTATAACCACAACAAGCATCAAAGGCGTTAAGCCCATAGAAGCGATAAATTCACTGATGGCACGCGCAATACCTAAAAAACCGACGACTTGCGATAAAAAGCCCGCTCCAGCGATGATGAAGCTGATCATGACCGTGGTTTTAATCGTATTGGCAAGCGCTATTTTGAAAATGGCAAAACTAAAGCTTTTAAAATAGAGCGCAAGTAAGATCGAAAAAAATACTCCCAAAGCCGCGGCTTCCGTTGGTGTCGCAATACCAGCATAGATACTTCCAATCACCACCGTGATGAGGAGTAACACGGGAAAAAGCTCTTTAAGAGATGCCGCTCTTTGCGCCCAGGTGAAGTGTTCTTTGCTGGCAGGAACAACACCTTTATCCAAAAATGCCACCACCATAATATAAAGAGAATACGACGTTGCCAGTAAAAGACCAGGAAGGATGCCTGCAATAAACAATCGACCAATAGAGACATCCGCTAAAACACCGTAAATAATCATAATAAGACTCGGAGGAATCAAAAAGCCTAGCGTTCCACTGCCAGCCAGTGAGCCAAGGGCTAAAGATTTGCTGTAGCCTCTTTTATGCAATTCATCCAATGTAATTTTTCCAACCGTTGCCGTGGTCGCCGCAGATGAGCCAGAAACAGCTGCAAAGAGAGAACATGCCGCCACATTGATGTGCAGTAATCGCCCAGGAACACTGCTAAGCCAAGGAACCAAACCGTTAAAAAGTTTGTTGGAGATCGAAGAGTAGTGCAAAAGCTCACCCATTAAAATAAACATCGGCAAGGATGCAAGCGACCATGAATTCATAGAATCATAAATAGAACCCGCAAGTAAATTGCCTATCTTATTGATAATGCTAATGGCAGGAGGAAGGTGATGATCATAAATGAGCATTCCAAAAATACCTGTGAGGAAAAGTGATGCCCCAATCCAAATGGACGAAAGTAAAAAGAGAAACATAACACCAATCAGCACCGCTGATAATAGAAGTGGATCAGCAATCATGATGTCCCATCCTTTGGAGTATAAATGCAATCACCGCCATACTAAACAGTGCAAAACCTAAAGGCAGTGCCAGTTGGGGTATAAAAAGTGGGGTAGCCGATACTCCCTCAGAAACAACGCCTGTTTGGTATGAATCCCATGTCAGCAACACCGTACGATAAAAAATAAACAAAAGTAACCCAACGGTGCTCAGACCAGCAAAGATATCAACCCAAGAAGAGGCTTTGGTCGATAACTTAGCCGTCAAAAAGGTAATACGAATATGCCCATCTCGCAAAAATGTATGCCCAAAACCAAAACAGACAAGGGCTAAGTAAAGATACCCACTGTACTCATCCGCACGCATCGTCGAAGTATTAAAAAAGTAGCGCAAGGTTATCTCGACCAAGATCAAAGCCACAAGCATGATCAACAATATTGAAGCGATAAAAACTCCCCCAAGGGAGAGTTTTCGCGCAGTCTCAATGAAAAAATGTCTCATTGCTTTTTATATTCCGTAAAGATTTTTTTGATCATAGGATCAGCGTCCATCAGATACGCATCCAGCATTTTTTGAGCAACCGCATCCAACTCTTTTTTAAGCTCAGGGCTTGCCTCTGTGATCCTAACGCCATTATCGGAGATCAATTTTAATGCTACAGCATCTTCTGTTTTACTGGCTTCCCACTGCGATTTTTCAATTTGCTCAGCCGCTTTTAACAGCGCATCTTGTTGTGCTTTATCTAAGCTTTTCCAGTAATCTAGGTTAATCGTCACGGCTTGCAATGGATAGGCATAGTTAATTTTTGTAAAATCACTCAAAACTTCCCAAAATTTTCCATCTTTTCCAGAAGCCGAAGAGGTGACCACTGAATTTACCATGCCCGTGCTAAGTGCTGAATAGACTTCACCCCATGGCAATGCCACAGAACTTCCTCCCACCATGGTGATAAAATCAGCCGAGTTTTTATCGTAAGTTCTGGTTTTAAGATCACTAAAATCCGCTTTAGTATTCATCGGTTTTTTAGTGTAGAGCCCACTCGGCGGCCAAGAGACGGCGTAGAGCATTTTTTGATTCCATGTGGCGGCGGCTTTTTCATACGCAGGCTTTGAGATTTGATAGAGTTTATACGCGTCATCATAAGAATGTGCTACAAACGGTAACGCAGAAATACCAAACACCTTACCTCCACCTGCTGTGAAAGGGATGAACATATCTGTCATGGCAACCGTGCCATCTTTGACCGCTTGAAGCGGGCTACCTTTCACCAGTGAGCCTCCCGCATGAACCGTGATTTTCACACTGCCTTTGGTGTACTCATCCACCAACGCTGCAAACTGTTCTGCACCCTTTGTATGGACGTTGTTTGCTCCATAAATGGCGTTAAGATCCATTTTAATTGTGGCCGCCATCAAGGCGCCAACCGTACATGAAAGAAGAACCAATTTTCGTAACATACTGCACTCCTTAAAAAAGTTTTGAACACATCTTAACAGAGTGCGGTGAGAAAAAAGTGGGGAAAAAAGAGCTGTATTGCTTAAAAAATAAGCCGATACCCTTCTTGGGGGAGATTCTCTAAAAACTCTATTGTTACCTTTTTACGCAAATCTTTAATAAACGTTTTAAGGGCTTCGCTGCTCATGACTTTTCCATCCCAAAGGGTATCTTCGATCTGTGCATAGGTTGTAATTTTTTTCTGATTCTGTAGCAATAAAAGCAAAAAATCTTTCTCTCGTTTGTTGAGGCTAATTTCAAGCTCTTTCAAAAACAGTTTTCGCTCTAATGGAGAGAATAAAAGATCCCGTCCTAGTTTGATACGCCCAATCAATTTGCCATCCAGTGCGCGTTTAATGCCCTCTAAAAGGCGCTCAGCATTGGCTGGTTTGAGAATAAAATGATCAATTTTAAGATTAATCAGCTCCATTAAATACTCCTCTTTACTGTACGCGGTCAGCATAATAATAGGCGTTTGTTTATCGTTTTGACGAATGGTTGCAACCAACTCCACGCCGCTCATGCCATTCATCCCAATATCGCTAATAATCAAATCAGGATGGTGCGCCTCATAAAGCGCTAACCCTTCAAATCCATGACGTGCTTCATAGACGGTTCCAAAATAGTAGGAGAGTGTCTTTGCCAATCGTGCACGAATGCCCTCCTCATCTTCAACACATAAAACGCTCATAGATTTTAATGCTTCTAAGGATGCTTCCATCACGACACCTCTACCCTAAATTTTGCCCCAAACGCGTCATTTTCTACTTCGATCTTTCCACCCATATTTTGCTCAATAATCATCTTTGCCATGTAAAGCCCCAGCCCACTGCCCTTCGAAGCTTTTTTAGTCGAAAAGTAGGGTTCAAAAACCATTTTGAGATTGCTCTCCTTGATGCCTCCACCATTGTCCATCACGCAGACCAGAGCGTTGCCCTCTGGTGTACGACCTATCTCCACCCAAATTTGAGGTTCTGGTACTTTTCGCTCTATTAAAATATCTTTCGCATTGAGGATCAAATTGAGAATAACTTGGGCATATTCATTGGGGTATCCTTCAATTTTAGGTGAATCAAAAATCTTTACATGTAAAGCAATATGAGAGTTTTTCAAAACCGCTTGCGCCAAGCTAAATGCCTCTTCACACGCCTTTTGAATCCAAAAGCTCTCTTTTTCTTTGGAAGGTTTGAAAAAATGCCTAAAATCATCAATCGTCCGAGACATATAACTTAAGAGTTTATCCGCTTCCTTGGCACTTTCGTGTATCAGTTTCGTATCTGCTTTCCCAAATTTTGAAGCGGTTTCAAGCTCCATAAAAATACCTGAAACTTCACTCAAAGGCTGCCTCCATTGGTGCGCAATGATACTGAGCATCTCACCCATCTGCGCTAACCTCGACTGCTGAAGCAGTGCCATATCTTTTTGCTTTGACTCTTCAAGGGCTTTGTTGATCTTAAAGCGCAGTGTGGCATTAAACTCTTTGAGCGCTTCGGTTTTATGACGCACCCGTTCACGATAACTCTCAAGGGCGCGATTAATCTGCTTCGTGACCAAGTAAGAGAGGAACCCCACGCAAAGCAGTGAGACAAGTGCGATCACAATCACACCGAAGATATAACGATCCATCTTCGCTTTCATCTCCTCTTTTTTCAAAGCAATCTCTTTTTGTACATCATCCCCATACACACCCGTCCCAACCACCCAATGCCACGGCTTAAACTGTGCCACATACGAGATTTTTTTAGACGGAGTCTCTGCATAAGGTTTACGCCAAAAATACTCTACAAAAGCCCCTTGATCCTCTTTTTCCAAAGCTTTTTTGACAAACGTTTGGATGATTGCCTTTCCAGACTGATCTTTGAGCAGTGTGTCATCTTTTCCAATACTCTCTGCTCTAAAAGGGTGCGCTAAAAGCGTATGGGTCGTGTTGTGTATCCACATATACCCACCTTCACCGTACCGTAAAGACTCGCTCCAAGAGATCATCTCATCTTTTAGCCTTGAAGTCGCAATATCCAGATACTCCGCCGCGCCTATACTCCATCCATAAGGCGCTAATGGTTTTACATACACACGCCTTGGTCGCCCTACTTCGCTGGTAGCATACCCTTCCTGCTTTAAAGCCTCATGTACCGCACTTTGAAGCCCAATGCGATCACCCAACTCTTCTAAGGGATAAAGAATATTTCCTTTCGCATCCAAGACAAAATAGTACCCTCGATGACCGCTTACATGTAAAGAAGAGAGCATCAGTAAAAGCTCTTGTCGCAAGACTTGCAAAGACTTGCTCTGCGAGCCTTTCGCAAAGAGATTGATCCCCATTATATGCACATCATCGACTCGATCTTTTAATTCCAAATCAATCGTACGGTGCATCATTGCCAAGTGGTATTCAAAGTATTGAAATACTTTTTGAATTTCATTGACCAACACCGTTTTTTGCTGTTGCAACAGTTTTTGCTCTAGCGCCTGACTCTCTACATTCAGATTGGCACGCTCGATTGAGATAAAAAATGAGAGTGTAAAGAGAGTTAAGAGCCCAATGGTCACAATAGGCGTTAGAAAAATAAGTTTTGCTAAATGCTTCTCTTTAAACATAGTTCACCCAATATTTATTTTAAGCTATTGTAGCAATTTTAAAGTGAACCCTACGCCTAATATACAGTCAATTCATAGTATAATGATTCAAACTATGTATGTATTGAAGGTATGAGTATTATGAAATATGACGTTATAGTAATTGGTGGCGGACATGCGGGTATTGAAGCATCTTTAGCGTCCGCAAGGCTTGGGCATAAGACCCTTCTGATCTCTATTTTAGCGGAACAAATTGGTGCCGCTAGCTGTAATCCTGCTATTGGAGGACTTGCCAAAGGTCATTTGGTCAAAGAACTCGACGCGCTTGGCGGACAAATGGCACTCGCAACCGATGCTGCAGGCATTCAATTTCGCACGTTAAATCTTTCCAAAGGCCCAGCGGTCAGAGGCAGTCGCGCGCAGATCGATATGGACAGATACCGCATTTATATGCGTACCATCATCCTCAACACGGAGAACCTCAGTGTCGCCCAGGAAGTTGCGGACGAGATTCTCACCGAAGAGGGCAAAGTCACCGGTGTCATCACCGCCATGGGCAACCACTACCACGCACAAAAAATTATCATCACCACGGGAACCTTTTTAAAAGGGTTGATTCACATTGGTGAATACAAACACGAATCGGGTCGTGTGGGCGAATTTCCCTCCATCAAGCTCTCCGATTCTATCAAATCACTGGGCATCACGATGGGGCGCCTCAAAACAGGAACCTGTGCGAGAATCGATGCGAAAACGATTGATTTTTCCAAGATGGAACTGCAACCAGGCGACGAGAATCCTCTGCCGTTTAGTTTTAGAACCGATCGTGCAAGCTTTAAACCGTTTCAACTCCCTTGTTACATCGCTTATACGAACGAAGAAACCCACACAATTATCGAGAGTAATTTTCACCGTGCCCCTCTGTTTACAGGACAAATCAACGGCATAGGACCACGTTATTGTCCCAGTATCGAAGATAAAATCAACCGTTTCCGAGACAAAGAACGCCACCATCTTTTTATTGAGCCACAAACACGCGAAGCAACCGAGTATTACATCAACGGTTTTAGCACCTCCCTTCCGACCGATACACAGCTGGGTATGATCCATTCGGTTGAAGGAATGGAAAATGCAAAGATTGTCCGCTTTGGATATGCCATTGAGTACGACTATGTTGATCCAACCGAGCTTAGGCATACGCTTGAGACTAAAAAAGTCTCAGGACTGTACTGCGCAGGTCAGATTAACGGAACGACAGGTTATGAAGAAGCGGCGGCACAAGGGTTGATGGCAGGCATTAATGCCTCATTGAGCTTACGAGAAGAAGAGCCTTTGATTCTAAGACGTGATGAGGCGTATATTGGTGTGCTGATTGATGATTTGGTCACCAAAGGGACAAAAGAGCCGTACCGCATGTTTACGTCGCGCGCAGAATATCGTTTACTGCTTCGTGAAGACAATGCCGATTTGAGATTAAGCCCATACGGTTATAAAATTGGCTTGATCGATGAGCAAACGCATGAACACGTGGTCAAAAAACAGATGCAACTCGAAGAGGGACTTGCCTACCTTGAAGAGACAACGCTTACGCCTTCCAATGAAAACAATGCCTTTTTAGCGAGCATCGGGGAAGAGAAGATCACCGATAAAGTCACGCTTCAAAAGATTGTTGCGCGTTCTGAATTTACCGTAGAAAAACTGGAAAAATTAGCACCCATGGTCAGCGCATTTAATGAAGATGCTAAAGAGCAAATTCTCATCGAAGCGAAGTATAAAAACTATATTGAGAAGCAAAAAGATCAAATCGATACAATGAAAGAGATGATCAACGTTAAGATTCCTCCGATGATGGATTTTAGTTCGATTTCAGGGCTGAGCAACGAAGTGGTAGAGAAGTTACAACGCTTCACTCCTCCCACGCTTTTTGCTGCCAGTGAGATTAGCGGTATCACACCCGCTGCTTTAGATATTTTACATGTATATATTAAAATACATAATAAAAAAAATAATTGACGCAATATTGACGTAAATCTGTAATAATTGACACATGTCATAGATTCTTAATAAATGATGCGATAAAATTGTCACAAATTAAACAACACGAAAGGAAAAAGAATGGCTGTTGAAACAAGCAGAAGAGACTTTATCGGCATGGCATTCGGCGGTTTTGCAGCGGCAGGTGGCGTAATAGCCCTTGGTGCTATGAAAAAAACTTGGGACCCACTTCCAAGTGTACAATCTGCTGGATTCATCACCGTTGATCTCTCTTCTATGAGAGAGGGAGAAGTCCAAACGATCCAATGGAGGGGCAAGCCGATTTTCATTTTGAAGAAAAGTGCGGATATGCCAAAGAATGAGAAACGGGACATTGTTGCAGGCGGTAGTCGCTATGCAGTGATGATAGGACTTTGTACCCATCTTGGGTGTATTCCAACATGGACACCCTCAACGAAACAATTTAAGTGTGCCTGTCATGGTGGCGAGTTTGATGCAAGCGGTGTCAATACGTTTGGACCACCTCCAAGACCAATGGACATTCCTCCTTTTAAAATAGACGGAGCGAAGCTTGTTCTTGGTGAAGAGGGACCAGAGTATAAAAAACTTGTTCCTAAGAAAGCGTAAAGGAGACAAACGTGGCAGAAATTAGAAAAGCGACAGGCTTCATCGATTGGCTCGATCAACGATTAGCCGTCAACAAGTTCATCAAAGTGATGATGACTGAGTATTGGATTCCTAAAAACATCAACTTCCTTTGGGCAATGGGTGTTGTTTTAATGGTTTTATTTATGATTCTTATTGTTTCAGGAATCTTCCTTTTAATGTACTACAAACCTGACATTAAACTGGCATTTGACAGTGTCAACTACACGATTATGCAAGAGGTAGAGTACGGCTGGTTGTGGCGTCATATCCACGGTGTTTCAGCTTCCGTCATTTTCCTTGTCATTTACATTCATATGTTTACGGGCATCTATTACGGTTCCTACAAAAAAGGGCGTGAAATTATCTGGTTAACCGGTATGGCACTTTTTGGTATGTTCTCGGCAGAAGCGTTTAGTGGTTACATGCTTCCATGGGGACAAATGAGCTACTGGGCAGCGCAAGTTATTACCAACCTTTTTGGTGGTATTCCTTTCATTGGTGAAGCTTTAGTGGTTTGGATCAGAGGTGACTTCTTAGTTGCCGATGCAACCTTAACACGCTTTTTTATGTTACATGTACTCTTATTGCCATTGGTCATTTTACTCTTGATCGCCGTTCACTTCTACTCTTTACGAGTTCCACATGTGAATAACCAAGAATCAGAAGAGTTTGATTTTGAAGATGAAGCGAAAAAATACTTAGACGGTAAAAAAGTAGAATCTAAAGTCGTACCTTTCTGGCCCGTATTCCTCTCCAAAGATTTCTTTGTTGTAGGCGTAGCTTTGACTATCTTCTTCTATCTGGTCTGTTTCCACTATGATTTTGCAATGGATCCTATTAACTTTGAGCCTGCCAACAATATGAAAACACCTGCACACATCTACCCTGAGTGGTACTTCTTGTGGAGTTATGAAGTGCTTCGTGGTTTCTTCTTTGACATTGCTGGCGTTGCGGCGATGGATATTGGTTTGGCTGCGTTTGGTTTTGCAAACGTGATCTTTATGCTTTTACCGTTCCTTGATAGAAATACCGATCATGTAGCTCCAGCGCATAAACGACCTCTGTTTTTTGTTTGGTTCTGGTTACTTTTAATCGATATGATCGTTTTAACCGTTTATGGCAAACTTCCTCCGACAGGCAACAACGCGTGGGTTGGCTTTGGTGCCACCATTACGTTTCTTGTCTTATTTATTCTTCTTCCGATCATTACTAAAATGGAAGCGAACTGTAAATGTCATAATGGAGGTTGCAAATGAGAGAGTTAAAGATATTAGCCATTGTAATCTTCTTTACCGCGGTTGTCTATTGGGGTGTTGAACCCTTTGCGCATTCTCACAATCATTACGAAAATGGAAGCGAACTGTAAATGTAATACTGGAGGTTGCAAATGAGAGAGTTAAAGATATTAGCCATTGTAATCTTCTTTACCGCGGTTGTCTATTGGGGTGTTGAGCCATTTGCGCATTCGCAAATGCACCCTCATGTTGCCCCTGCTGATTTTGCCTTTAAAGATTTAGGCGTCAATGCTAAAAAAGGCGATGCGACTAAAGGGGCTGAAACCTTCTTAAATGCGGGCTGTATTGGCTGTCATGGTGTCAGTTCACAAGGTATGGCAGCACCCATGGATCATGCCAGTGCATCGGCTTCATTTGGTGTTGTACCACCCGATCTTAGCACGGCAGGTGCCATTTATGATAAAAACTTCCTCGCAGCTCTGATTAAAGATCCAACCAAAGCGCTTAAAGTCGAACACAAGTTTAATGAATCTCGCCCTCACCCAATGATCGCGTTCTTTGGTCTTGGTGGCGACTTGGATCAAGAGGTTGCTGACATTGTGGCGTACCTTCAAAGTATAGCGCCTGTGACACCGATTGATGACAAACAAGTCTATGCTGATGCGTGTCAGAGATGTCATGATATAAAGTATGACAAAGTGATGAGTACGACCGATAAAGCGTCATTAATGGCGTATATGGGCACACTACCACCGGATCTTTCAATGATGATTCGATCCAAAGGGGCTGAGTACCTTACAACGTTCATCAACAATCCACAAAAACAACTTACAGGCACCTCAATGCCACGTGTTGGTTTGACTGAAAAAGCTCAAAACCAAGTGGTTGCTTATATGGAAAAAGTGGGTGATCGTAAAAAAGCCGAACGAGAAGATCTCGGGTATAAACTCATTGGCTATATGGTTCTCTTCACACTCCTCGCCTATGCTTGGAAAGTGAAAATCTGGAGAGAAGTTCACTAAAAATTTAAATGCCTCTTTTGGATGATTAGGTGCGATTGCACCTAATCATCCCTGCCTTCTATATGCAACCGCTACGATACACTAGAGTTTACATGTAAAACATTAAAAGGAGGAAATTATGAAACACTATACACTACTACTCACTTCTCTTGCTCTTTGCAGCTCTCTTTACGCCTCTGAGACTGAAAAAGTGAATGCGATCGCAATGCTTAGCATGGAAAATGGTCTCTCCAATATTCAAAAAGGATTTTTGTACAACAACATTGAGCTGATTCAAAGCGGTGTTGATATCGTTCAAAAAGAGAATGCGGCCTATCATAATCGAGATGTTTTGAAGGCTATTTTGCCTGAGGGTAAAAAGCAGATGGAAAATCTAGCACTCATTACCTCAAAACGTATTGATAATGCTACAGATGAGATGAAAAGCTATTTGGCACTGAAACAGATGAAAAAAGCACACAGCGCCTTTTCAGATATCGTCAATGCCTGTACCGATTGTCATACGCTTGTTCGTGGTTGGTAAGATAGCAAGAAAAAGAAAGTTTTAAAACGCTAAGAGACACATCTCTTAGCGCTCTTCGTAAGCCCCAATAGAGGTAATGCGCTCATAACGTTTCGCCATACGCTCATCATTACTCAAGGTATCAAGTTCTTCTAAAGATTTTAAGAAATATTCCCCAAGTGCTTTTGCAGCACTCTCTTTATCGCGGTGTGCACCGATGAGAGGTTCATCAATAATCGCATCAATAAGATTAAGCTGGTACAGATCTTCCGCCGTAATTTTCATCGCTTTGGTAGCATTTTCTTGTTTGCTTGGGTCATTCCACAAAATAGCGGCACATCCCTCAGGCGAGATCACAGAAAAGACAGAGTAACGCATCATCGCAACCCTATCACTGACGCCAATCGCTAAAGCGCCACCACTACCACCTTCACCAATCACAACAGAGATACTTTTTGTATTGAGTTTGCTTAATTCAAAAAGGTTCCTAGCAATCGCTTCACTCTGACCTCGCTCTTCTGCCGCAATACCTGGATAAGCACCTGGAGTGTCGATCAAGAAAAGAATTGGAAGATCAAATTTCTCCGCCATTTTAGCAATTCTAAGCGCTTTACGATACCCCTCAGGATGAGGCATACCAAAATTGCGTTTGATCTTATTTTTTGTTCCACGACCTTTTTGCTCACCGATTAAAATAACTTTACGTTCGCCAATGTAACCAATATAGGAGACAATCGCCGCATCATCGGCAAAATTACGATCGCCATGAATTTCATAGCTATCATGCAAAAGGGCACGAATATAATCTAAGGCGTAAGGACGATCAGGATGGCGTGCAAGCTGAAGCTTTTGGTATTCACTGAGGTTTTTATAGGTTTTAGAAATCTCTTTGGAGAGCGTTTTTTCTAAAATCTCAACAGCATGGCTATCGCCTTTGATTTTGGCGTTGGATATATCCTCATCAATCTGCTTAATTCCATTCTCAAAATCCAAATAAGTCGCCACTACAATTCCTTACACACGCTTAAAGATCACAGAGCCATTCGTTCCGCCAAAGCCAAACGAGTTACTCATGGTATATTCTGCTCTACATTTACGCGCGACATTAGGGATATAATCCAAATCACAATCAGGATCTGGATTTTCTAAATTGATCGTTGGAGGTAAAATCTCATCACGCATTGCCATTAAACAAACAACCGCTTCAATCGCGCCTGCTGCACCTAAACAGTGACCGATTTGACCTTTGATAGAGCTAATTTGTGGGATGACAGTTGTGCCAAAAAGTTCTTTAATTGCTGCTGTTTCATTTTTATCGTTTGCAGGAGTACTTGTTCCATGCGCATTGATATAATCAATTTTAGGACGTCCTGCCATTTCATACGCCGCTTTCATCGCGCGAAGAGGGCCGTCTAAACTTGGAGAGGTAATATGACTCGCATCACCACTCTCACCAAATCCAACGATTTCACCGTAAATATGCGCACCTCTGGCAACGGCATCTTCATAAAATTCAAGGACAAGTGAGCCTGCGCCTTCACCCATGATAAATCCATCACGTTCTGCATCAAACGGGCGAGAAGCCTTTTTAGGGTCATCATTACGCGTAGAGAGTGCTTTCATCGCGGCAAAGCCACCAATACCCGAAGCGCAAATCGCCGCTTCCGCACCCACAACCAACATCTTTTTAGCGCCACCGGTCAACATCGTTTTGGTTGCATCACTGATCGCGTGCGTACCTGCTGCACATGCCGTAACCGATGAAAGATTTGGACCTTTAAGACCGTATTCAATGGAAACCATGCCGCCAAGCATATTGATAAGAGCTGAAGGGATGAAAAAAGGAGAAATTTTACGAGGGCCTACACCATTAACGATCACAGAGTTTTTTTCAATGACCACTAAACCACCAATACCAGAAGCAGAACTGACACCAAAAGATTCAGCTTCATAGGCAGTATCGAACTTCGCATCCGCCATCGCTTCTTTAGCTGCTGCAAGTCCTAGTTGGATAAAACGATCTGCTTTTTTAACCTCTTTGGGGTTCATGATGGTATTGGGATCAAAGTCGGTGATTTCGCCGGCAATGGTAACAGAATGCTCGGTTGTGTCAAACGAACTAATGCTTTTAATGCCACATTGACCTTCAACGATAGCTTTAAAAGAACTCTCTTTATCCAAACCTAATGAATTAATCATTCCTATACCAGTAACAACGACTCTTTTCAAATTTTTATCCTCTTTAGTGATCTTTGTGGGGAAGGGAGAACCCGCCAAAGCGGGTTGTGTGTGTTATAAAATTATTTATGTGCTTCAATGTAAGACATAGCATCTTTGACCGTAACGATTTTTTCAGCGTCAGTGTCTGGAATTTCAATGTCGAATTTCTCTTCAAGTGCCATAACGAGCTCTACAACATCCAAAGAATCTGCGCCCAAATCTTCTACGAATTTAGAATCTTCTTTTACCTCGTCAGGATTTACATTTAATTGTTCAACAACCACCGCTTTTACATCATCAAATAGTGCCATTTACTAGCTCCTTTAAAAAATTTCCACTATTTTATCAAAAAAACCTTTAATTTGAATTTGTACATGTAAAGTTGCCTTTACATGTACATGCCACCATTGACTTTTAAAACTTCGCCTGTGATGTAACTTGCACTATCGCTGAGTAAGAAAGCAACGGACTCTGCGATGTCTTTGGGGCTTCCAAAACGTTTGAGGGGGATTTTTGAAGTGTAGCTCTCTTTAATCTCTGAGCTAAGTTTATCCGTCATCTCTGTGGCAATAAAACCAGGCGTTACCGCGTTAAAACGCACATCTCTCGCACTGCCTTCTTGCGCAAAGCTTTTGGTCATCGCAATCAATCCACCTTTGCTTGCACTGTAATTGACCTGTCCTGCATTGCCCGTCTCACCGACAATCGAAGCAATGTTTACCACACAACCAAAGCGTTTTTTACTCATTGCTTTGAGCGCTTCACGACAGCCAATGAACGCCGATGTCAGATTAATATCAATGACAGAGGTAAAATCCTCTTTTTTCATACGAATCGCAAGTTTGTCGTTGGTAATGCCTGCATTGTTGACCAAATACGAGAGTTCGCCGTCACTATCCACAATCGTTTTGATCCCTTCAACAAATGCCTCTTCATCCGCCACGTCAAAACCAATAACGGCTGCCACACCACCGTTTGCTTCGATCTCGGCTTTAATGGCGTCTGCTTGCTCAGGGCGAGAACGGTAATTCACCCATACTTTAAGACCATACCCTGCAAGTGTTAATGCGATCTCTTTACCAATTCCGCTGGCTGCACCTGTCACTAAAACATTTTTTCCACTAAATTTCATTTATTTCCCTTTTACATGTAAGATTAAAACTCAACCAACGGTTGATCCATTTCGCTAGGAATTGGAAGTCCCATCAGCTTTAAAACGGTGGGCGCAATGTTGTTGAGTCCACCGTTTTGCACCTTTTGAACTCGTTTATCCATGACAAAACCATACACATCAAAGGTTGTGTGATTGGTCAATCTAGCGCCCACATCATCAAACATCTGTTCACAATTGCCATGATCACTGGTCAATACAATAGAATAATTGACCTCTTTCGCCTTCGCAAACACTCTTCCTAGCTCATGATCAACCGCTTCCACGGCGCGCGTCGAGGCTTCCAAATTTCCCGTATGTCCCACCATGTCGCCATTAGCAAAATTCACCACGATAAAATCGTACTGTTCCTCCATCGCTTTTAACACCGCGTCACCGACCAAAGCAGCGCTCATCTGCGGTTCAAGATCGTACGTTTTTACTTTGGGGCTGGGAACCAAAAGTCTGGTTTCTCCTATTTTTGGCTCTTCAGTGCCACCATTAAAGAAAAACGTGACATGGGCATATTTTTCCGTTTCTGCGGTATGAAACTGCGTCAGTCCTGCGCGTGAAATCACATCGCACAAAGTATTTTGCGGTGTATCGGCTTGAAACATAATGGGGAAAGGAAAACTGCTGTCGTACTCTGTCATGGTTATGGACGCCACGCCGTTCAGGGTACGCGAGAACTCTCCAAATTCACTAAATCCAATCGCACGTGAAAGCTCACGCATACGATCATTGCGGAAGTTTGCAAAGATGACGCCATCGTCACGGTGCATGCCATTAAAAGATTCAAATGCCGCAGGTTCGACAAACTCATCGGTGATCCCTTGGTCATACATCCCTTGTAAATATGTTTTTACATGTAAAGCCGTTTTAGGCTTCGCATCGACCATGACGCGGTACCCTTGCTCGACTCTTTCCCAACGATTGTCACGGTCCATACTAAAAAATCGTCCCGAAATCGAAGCGATGCTGATGTTTTCATTGCAAATGGCTAAAAGTTGCTCTAAAAATGTGATACCCGACGTAGGTGAAACATCGCGTCCATCAGTGATCACATGCAGATAGACACGTTTTTTTTGCGCTTCCACAATCTTTGCAAGATCGATGATATGATCGATATGCGAATGCACGCCACCATCGCTTACAAGCCCTATGATGTGAATCGCACCCCTTACATGTAAAAGCTGTGTGAGCGCTTCATTGGAAGCAAGAGAACCATTTTTGGCAGCTAAAGAGATTTTCACTAAATTTTGGTACAAAATGCGCCCACTGCCGATACACATGTGCCCGACTTCGCTGTTGCCCATCTGCCCCTCAGGAAGCCCGACACTCAGCCCCGAAGTTGCTATAAAATTGTAAGGAACCTCACGAAAAAGTTTATCGTAGGTAGGTTTATGTGCCTGAGCAAAGGCATTGGCAGTTTGGCTAGCATTGTGTCCAATGCCATCGGTAATAATCAATACGGTTTTCTGAACGTCTGGTTTCAAAATGATACCTTTTGTTATAAGCTTATAAGCAATATCTTACTAAAATGTTGCTTTTATAAAAATATATCCCTAGAAGCTGGAAGTAACATTCATGCTATATGCTCTTTACAAACTCACCTCCATTAACCTTTTTCAATACATCACCGTACGTGCGGGCGTCGCATTCTTTTTAGCCTTTATCTTAACCATCTATCTGATGCCAAAATTTATCAAATGGGCAAAATCACGCAACGCCAATCAACCTATCTATTCACTCGCACCTCAAACACATCAGCAAAAGGGTAAAACCCCGACAATGGGTGGCATCGTTTTTTTATGCGCCGCAACGCTTTCTATCTTAATGTGTGCACGCATGAACAATCTTTTCGTCCTCTCTGCGCTCGCATGTATTTTGCTCTTTGGGCTTATTGGGATGAAAGATGATCTTGCCAAAATTTTAGGCAAAAGCAATACCGCAGGGCTTACACCTCGTGCAAAACTTGGCTTGCAGATCCTCGCATCGTCTGTTATCGCCTTAATTTTGTACGTCGCACTTGACCTTGATACCACCTTTTTTGTCCCTTTTTACAAATTTCCACTGTTTGATATGAAGCTTTTAGCCCTTGGATTTTGGATACTGGTGATGGTCTCGGCCAGTAATGCTGTCAACCTTACAGACGGTCTGGATGGTTTGGCAACGGTTCCTTCCATTCTTTCGATTCTCTCGCTGGCTGTGTTTGTTTACGTGGGTGGTAACGCCTTTTTAAGCAGCTATTTACTCCTTCCAAAAGTCGGTGGCAGTGGCGAAGTGGTCATCGTCGCAACAGCTGTGATGGGCTCATTGGTTGGCTTTTTATGGTTCAACTGCTACCCAGCGGAGATCTTTATGGGCGACAGTGGAAGCCTTAGCATTGGCGCGTTCATAGGCTACATGGCGATCATCTCTAAAAATGAAATTTTATTGCTTTTAATCGGTTTTGTCTTTGTTTTAGAAACGGTTTCGGTCATTTTACAGGTAGGAAGTTTTAAAACGCGCAAAAAACGCATCTTCCTTATGGCGCCGATCCATCACCACTTTGAGGTGAAAGGTTGGCCAGAAAATAAGATTATCGTGAGATTTTGGATCATTGCTCTCATGTCAAATCTTTTAGCACTTACGGCACTGAAAATCAGATGATAACACTCTTCGGACACGGAAAAACAACTAAAGCGATTGCAAAGCGCTTTGCAGGACAATGCCAGATTTTTGACGATAGCTTTACATGTAAAGAAAAAGACGCGTTTGGTAATCTCTTATTACCTCCCTCAGAATTTGATCCAACCACAAGCGATGTGGAGATTCCAAGCCCTGGTTTCCCAGCGCACCATCCTCTCATTCAAAAAGCCCTTCACGTCACCAGTGAATACGACTTTTTCAAAGAGTCAATGCCCTTTAGCATCTGGATCAGCGGCACAAACGGGAAAACCACCACAACGCAAATGTGCGAGTTTCTTTTACAAGCACAAGGCGCCCTTGCGGGTGGCAATATCGGAACCCCATTAGCAGAACTGAGTGAACAAGCGCCTATTTGGGTTTTAGAAACCAGCTCGTTTACCTTTCACTACACCAAAGTCACCGCACCTGATATTTATTTGCTCCTTCCCATCAAACCCGACCATCTCACATGGCACGGAAGTATGGAAGCCTACATCGAAGCCAAACTTTCACCGCTTGCTCGCATGAGAGAAGGCAGTGTTGCCATCCTTCCCAAAGCCTATGCCAATGTCAAAACCTTAGCGCACGTCATTGCGTATGACACGGAAGAAGATTTGGCAGAGCAAATGGGCATCGATATCTCAAAAATAAGTTTTAAAACACCGTTTTTGCTCGATGCAGTGCTTGCAGCATGCGCACAAAAAATTCTTTTAGACACCGTCGATTATGAACTTCTAAATACCTTTAAAATCGATCATTACAAAATCGAAGAGTTTCATGACACACAAGGACGCCTTTGGGTTGATGACTCCAAGGGAACCAATGTCGATGCCACGATAGAAGCGCTCAAACGCTACAAAAACGACGAAATCCTCATTGTCCTAGGAGGTGATGACAAAGGCGTTGATTTACAAGAATTATTTGATTTTATGAAGCCTTTACATGTAACCGTTTTTGCCATTGGCACGAACACCGAAAGACTTGCTTCATTTGCGGAAAAAGAAGGCATACAACTTCATAAATGCTTCGTCATCGAAAAGGCAATGAAACAGATTCACGCAGTGCACACAACCAAAACAGTCGCCCTACTTTCTCCTGCCGCGGCAAGTTTAGATCAGTTCAAATCCTACGCCCACAGAGGTGATCGCTTTAAAGAGTTAGCTTTAGCCTAGGGCTAAGTTACTTTTAAAGTTTTTAAGCTATAATTTCAACTCTTCAAAGCGTGGCTGGATAGCTCAGTCGGTAGAGCAGGAGACTGAAAATCTCCGTGTCGGCGGTTCGATTCCGTCTCCAGCCACCACCAAACTTCATTTCTTAAAAATCAATAATTTTGCAAAACACTTCTAAGATTTCGTATGATTCTTTCCGAGCTCTTAGTAACTCCCTTTTCTACCCAAAACAACAAGAACCGTTTTAATCAATATTTGCATATCAAGCTCTATAGACCAATTTCTCACATACCAAACATCGAGCTGAACGCGCTCATCATAGTCAATGTCATTGCGCCCACTCACTTGCCAAAGACCCGTGATACCAGGTTTGACTGCTGTAAAATACTCAAAATACTCACCGTATTTTTGGATCTCAGCCTCTGTGATAGGACGAGGCCCTACCAAAGACATCTCCCCTTTTAACACGTTAATGAGTTGGGGAAGTTCATCCAACGAAGTTTTACGTAAAAATTGACCGATTTTGGTGATGCGTGGGTCATCTTTGAGTTTAAAGTCTCTCTCCCACTCTTCTTTACTCTCTTCACAGGTTTCTAAGAGCTCTTCAAGGCGATCGTCCGCATCAATGTGCATCGTGCGAAACTTGTAAACTTTAAACTTTCGCCCCCCAAAACCAACACGCTCATGTGCAAAGATAGGATGACCTTTGGTTGCCACATACACAACGCTGTAGAGCCATATTAGGAAAGGTGAAGTTAACAATAACGCAACAAAAGCGACACTCATGTCAAAGAGTCGTTTAATCGTTTGCTCCACAGGACTCAAAAGGTTATTTTTTATATAAAAAGCCATTCCTTTATGATAAATCGAACTAATAAGCTCTCCATTAATAATAGGAACTTTTGTCATTTTGGGCAAAACAATGACTTTACGAACACGCCGTTGAATATGATTAACCAAAACATTGAGATCAAAAAATGAATTATCTTCCAAATCAATAACGGCAGAATCATAATAACTCTTTTCTAATAATTGGTCTATCGCATCATTGACCGCTTGAGGCGAAAGTTGCGTCACATTGATGATTTCTTGGATATCGTAACCAAAGGGATTACCCTTTGCAAACCATTTTCGAATGTTTTTCAGTCCTAGATCATCGCAAATCACAAAAACAGGTAGCCTAAAATAGTGAAATTTAAAAAAAACTTTTTTAAGATAGTAAGACCATAGAGCGTTCAAATTGTTAAGAAGATAAAATATACATACTATTGCCCGTGAAGTTGTATCATTCATTTTTGCAAGTGCAATCACGATCAAAACAACCGCCAATGCAAAAAAGTTTGCTTTGAGCGATAGCGTAATGGCATTGACCGTTACCATTCGATTGGTCATTAAGCGCAAATAAAAATAGCCTAGTAAATAAATAACAATCATCCAGCTATAGTGAAAAAAAGAATAATGCAAATCTATCTCTAAAAAAATGTCTGCAATCGCTGTCAAGCGAAGCGCAGAAGTCGTCAGTTTTTAATGTAAGAAAGTTGCGAATTGAAACTTAAACCACCTCTGAATTTTGACCTTCTAGGTTTGAAGATTTAGCTTCAAACTTATAGATTTCTGAGTGTAAAACTCCTGTTAGTTTTTTCTCTTTAAGTCGGTAACTGTCTCCTTGAATATTGATGATATGTGAGTGATGTAATACTCTATCTAAAATAGCTGTTGTAACGATTTTATCCCCTGCAAATACTTGAACCCATTTACTGAATACCAAATTTGATGTAAAGATGGTGGAGCTTTTTTCATAGCGTTTAGAGATAATTTGAAAAAAGTGATTAGCTTCTTCTTTACTCATATTAAAGTATCCAATCTCATCGATAACAAGAACCGATGGGCTTGTGATGGATTTGAGAAAGCTATCGTATTTTTTCTCTTTTTTAGCTCTATTGGCACTGCTTAAGAGTTCACTGATGGTGGTAAATCTCACTTTGTAGCGATGTTGTACAGCTCTTAATGCTAGAGCAATAGCCAGATGGGTTTTACCCACACCGCTTTCACCTAAGAGGATGATATTCTCATGCTTCTTTACAAAGGTGAGATTGGATAACTCTTCAATCTGTTTTCTGTTTACGCCTACTGAGAAAGTGTAATCAAATTGCTCTAGGGTTTTAATAACGGGGAAGCCTGCAAGCTTTGTCAATGTGTTTTTGGAGCGTCCTAAGCGATTATCCACCTCTTGGCGTAAGAGTTCCTCAAGGAACTGAACATACTGCCAATTCTCTTTGGCTGCTGTTGTTGCTATCTCATGATAGTGTGTACTAATGGTGGAGAGATTCAGCTCTTTACAGAGTGCTTCAATGGATACAATTAATTCCATAATGCACCACCGTATAATCCAACTGGAAGAATAATATTGGCAACGATCGGGATAAACTCATCGTAGCATTGAATGTCACGATGGGGAATGTAGAGCTTATCGATGTCATGGTATGAATTGATTGGCGTATATTTTTTAGCTACACTTTCAATCAAAGCTTTAGGGTGGATTCCTTGATAGGCTTTAGGCACAGGACGCAGTTGCAGCTGCTCTTGTGCTAATAATTCAAATGGTATCTGTAATGTTGTTTGGTGGATGCGTTTATTGGCGGTATTATCCAACCATTTGAGCACTTCTGCATTCGCATTATCCAGCGTTAATGCATAATGCTTCATAGAAAGTCTCACTATCAATCCATTATGAAAGTTATACCGTAGATAATGGTTAAATCTCTCTACTTTTCCTTTGGTCTTGGCACGGTAGGGTTTGCAGACTTTGATGCTAAAGCCACAGTGTTTGGCAAAGTCTTCAAAGAGAGGATTGAGTTTATGTTTGCCTCTGCCATAACTATTCCGTCCTAAAATAACCGTTTTCATATTGTCATACAAACACTCCGTTGGAACACCTCCAAAGTAGCTAAAGGCATTCATATGGCATCCAATGAGCGTCTCTATCTTCTCATTATTGACATATTCCACATACGAAGCCCTAGAATATCCCATCGTTGCCACAAATGCTGATAAATTATCCTTTGGAAACTCTATCCAATCGACTTGCATCTGTTGGGCAGGTTTGGTTTCAAAGCGAATGATAGGTTCATCCAATTTGGCTCGACTTCTTAACTCATATCTTTGGATAACTTGCTGCAACCAACGCAAACTTCCCTCATAGCCTAGCTTCTTAATCTCTTCATAAATAACCGTTAAAGGGATTTCACTTTTCGTCGCTTCTGCCATCTCTAACATCTTGGCAATATGCGGTAGATAAGGATCAACACTATTGATGACAGGAGGTCGATTAATATGAGGAACATAATCATCAGGAAGATTGGCGTAACGCCTTACGGTATCTCTTGAAATACCTAACTTTCGTGCAATGGCACTCTTACTCAAACCCTCAGCTAAAAACTTCTTTATCATTTTAATTTCACCTTTTTTTAACACTCAACTCCTTTCCAGAAATTTGAAAATGGAGTTTAACCAATTTAACTTGGTTTCTTAAGGTTTTAAATCAAAATGCAACGTTCAAATTACATTTTCAACTGACGAGTTTAGCACTTCGTCTGACATCATACTCATTTTCTGTAAGTTGAAATCTAAATTTTTCAGGAAATCTTTCAATATTTCTTTTAACTTGTTCATTCAATCTTTTAGCTTCTACACCATACAAAACTGCTAAATCCTCATCAAGCATTACCTGTGTATCTCTGATTGTATAGATTTTATTTTGAATAGATTGGGATTCAACGGGTATTATAGTATGCATCACAACACATCCGCAAAATGAGGTCTGAGTTTTCGAAATACAATGGCTCCAAGTGCAAAGAAAACCAATGTAATTCCCCAAAACTGCAAAGCTTCCATAGGCTTTTCCCAAAACCATGTATGGTTTATCAATGCATCACGATACCCTTGGGTAATGTAATGGGCAGGATTGAGTTCAAACAGCCAACGGTATTCTTTTGGAACCATCGACAATGACCAAAAGATAGGAGTTAACCAAAAACCAAACTGTATAGACATGCTAACAAGCTGTCCTAGATCTCGAAAAAAGATAACCACACTACTGGTTATCCACGAGATACCCAATAAAAGCATAATGGCTGAAAAAAGATAGTAAAACATCTGAAGCCAATAAAGATTTGGTTCATACCCATAGATAATATACATTGACATCATAAATACCATGAAAAAGAGATGGACGATCACGGCTGAAGTAATTTTAACAATAGGTAATAAACTTACCCGAAACACAATTTTTTTGACCAAAAATGTACTGTCTAAAATAGCATTTGTAGCGGAGGCAAGAGCTTCGGAGAGAAAAAACCATGGAATCATCCCGGCTACAAGCCAAAGGATAAAAGGTACATCTTGCACAGGTGCGGCTTTAAAACCGACTTGAAACACAAACCAAAATATCAAAACTGATATAGTAGGCTGGATAAATGCCCATAAAATGCCAAGGTAATTGTTCAAATAGCGCGACTTAAAATCGTTCTTAACCAAATCTTTGAGCAATCTTCTGTTTTGGTAGATGTCTCGTAAAAATCTATAAAATGCTTTAATATATCTCAATTATACTTCCTCAAATACCACTCAATGGTTTTCACGATGCCACTATCAAAATTTTCATCGGCTTTCCATCCTAGTTCATTTTCAAGTTTTGTGGCATCGATAGCATAGCGCCTATCATGTCCTGATCTATCTTCCACAAAAGTAATGAGCTCTTTATAGCTTTTTGTTGTTGGAACTTTTTCATCAAGAATGGTGCAGATGCGGTCTACTATTTGTAAATTTGTTCGCTCATTTCTTCCACCAATGTTATAGGTTTGTCCTGATTTTCCATTGTGATACACAAGGTCGATGCCCTTACAATGATCTAATACATAAAGCCAATCGCGTATATTTTTGCCATCTCCATAAATGGGGATAGCTTGGTTGGAAAGAGCTTTTCGTATGATGGTTGGGATAAGCTTTTCATCATGCTGTTTGGGCCCATAATTGTTTGAGCAGTTTGTTATCACGGAGTTCAGTCCATACGTCTCTTGGTAACTTCTTACTATCATATCGCTACTGGCTTTACTGGCACTATAAGGCGAATTTGGTGCATAAGGAGTGCTTTCTGTAAAAAAGCCAGTCTCGCCAAGTGTTCCATACACTTCATCAGTTGAGATATGGTGAAACCTTGCATCTTGGTATTTGGCTTTACATGTAAAGGGTTTATCCATCCAGTATTTGTATGCTACATCAAGCAGTGTGAATGTGCCGTTGATATTGGTTTGGACGAACACACCAGGATTTTTGATGGAATTATCGACATGAGACTCTGCTGCAAAATGAATAACACCTTGTATATCGTACTCGCGAAAGATAAACTCTACTAATTCACGATTGCAGATATCGCCTTTGATAAACTTATATCTTGAGTTACCTTCGCACTCTTTGAGGTTTTCAAGATTGCCTGCATAGGTCAATAAATCTAAATTTATAAGAGTGTACTCTGGATATTTTTCTAAAAAATACGGTACAAAATTGGAACCGATAAATCCTGCTGTTCCTGTTAATAATATATTTCGCATTATTGTCTTCCTCCCATTTTACGCAAACATACCTCTAAACTATCTTTCCAATAAGGAATTTCTATAGTGTACTCATTTTTAATTTTTAATTTATTTAAAAGTGAATAATGAGGACGTTTGGCTGGGGTTGGATACTGCGACGTTTCAATAGGATTGACCTTACATGTAAGCTTTGCCATCTTCATAATTTCTTGTGCAAAATCGTACCAACTGGCAACGCCTTCATTGGAATAGTTATAGATCTCTGTTTGTGTATTATTGATTTTTGGTAGAATTTCTAAAATTGCTTTCGCTAAATCTTTTGCGTATGTTGGTGTTCCTACTTGATCAAAAATGACTCCTAAAGATTCTTTTTCTTTGCCTAAACGAAGCATTGTTTTTACAAAGTTAGCACCGTAACTGCTGTAAACCCAAGAAGTACGGATGATGATGCTATTTGGAAGCTTTACATGTAAAAGTGCATTTTCACCTAAAAGCTTGGTTTTACCATAAACAGATTGAGGATTTGTTGTGTCTGTTTCAAGGTAAGGTCGATAATTCGTTCCATCAAAGACATAGTCGGTTGAGATATGGATGAGTTTGATGTTGTGTTCTTTTGCGATTGTTGCTAGATATTGAACCGCTAGATGATTAATCTTATTGGCTAAAGATTCATCGCTTTCAGCTTTATCTACTGCTGTATAAGCGGCACAATTAATGATAGCATTAATAGCATTGTGCTCAATATACTGACTAAGAGCTTTTGCATCCGTAATATCAAGCTCTTCTTTATCCGTAAAAAAATAGGTGTTGGGATACTCGTGAGACAATGCATGTATCTCACTTCCTAATTGTCCATGTGATCCTGTCACTAAGATATTAAGCATAGTAGTTTTTTCCATACTCAAAAAGATCAAGTGTATCTTCGAGCTTTGGTTGTGTTGTGTCTTTTGCAGAGAGATGCAAAAGTTCTGGTGCGATTTGCCAATCAATTCCAAGGTTTAAATCATTAAATGAAATGCCTCGATCACACTCAGGTGCATAATAATTATCAACTTTGTAGGTAAAGGTACAGGTTTCACTAAGGACAACAAAGCCGTGCGCAAAACCTCTTGGAATAAACATCTGCTTTTTATTTTTACCATTAAGCTCTACACTCACATACTTGCCAAAAGTGGGACTTCCTACACGTATATCCACTGCGACATCAAGCACTCTTCCATCAATAACGCGCACCAATTTTGATTGGGCAAAAGGAGCAAGTTGGTAGTGTAATCCTCTTAAGACACCATGATGACTTCTGGATTCATTGTCTTGACAAAAATCGACTTTGTAGCCTAAAAAATTTTCAAATTTATCGTGTCTAAATGTCTCTACAAAATACCCACGCTCATCACCATGTACTTTGGGCTCTATAATAATTACGTCTGGTATAGCAGCTCTTGTAAATGTCATCTTCGTTTTCCTTGATTCGCTCTTCGTATAAGATATTGCCCATATTGATTTTTTTTAAGTGGTTCCGCCAAAATGAGAAGTTGCTCTTTGGTAATATACCCTTTTTCATACGCTATCTCTTCCAAACAGGCTACTTTAAGACTTTGTCGATGCTCTATGGTTTGTATAAACTGACCTGCATCAAGCAGACTTTCATGGGTTCCTGTATCGAGCCATGCATAGCCTCGTCCCATCAATTCTACTTTAAGATCACCCATCGCAAGATATGCCTGATTTACTGAGGTAATTTCAAGCTCACCTCTTTCACTTGGCGTCACTCCCTTCGCTATTTTAATCACCGAATTGGGATAAAAGTAAAGTCCTACAACCGCATAATTTGATTTGGGATCTTTTGGCTTTTCTTCTAAGCTGAGTACATTATCCTCTTCATCAAACGCAACAACACCGTAACGCTCAGGGTCACTGACATAGTAACCAAAAACAGTTGCTTTAGACTCTTTTTTTGCATTCTCAACCGATTTTTCTAAAAGCCCCGTCAGTCCTTGCCCGTAAAAAATATTGTCACCAAGCACCAAACAAACACTATCATTTCCTATAAATTCTTCACCTAAAATAAACGCTTGTGCTAATCCATCGGGGCTTGGCTGGACAATATAACTAAACGCCATACCAATCTCTTTCCCATCACCTAAAAGCTCTTGGAAACGCGGTAAATCTTGAGCTGTAGATATGATAAGTACTTCACGAATACCTGCTAACATCAATACTGAAAGTGGATAATAAATCATCGGTTTATCATAAACTGGCACAAGCTGCTTACTAACCCCTTTTGTGATAGGGTAAAGCCTTGTGCCACTGCCACCTGCTAAAATAATACCTTTCATAACACATATCCTTTAGGATTTTTAATTTGAAATCGCCACATATCTTCACATATTTTATCTAAATCATACTCTACTTCCCACCCCAACAGCTTTTGCGCCAATGTGGGATCAGAATAAAACTCTGCAATATCTCCAGCGCGCCTTGGCATCACTTCAAAAGGTATTTCTTTGCCACTCACTTTTGAAAAGGCGTTGATGACTTCCAAAACACTGTACCCTTTTCCTGCACCTAGATTGATAGCGGTGCATTGAGGCTTGTTCAGTGCTTGCAGTGCTTTGACATGACCAAGGGCAAGATCCACCACATGAAGGTAGTCTCTTACACCTGTACCATCACGGGTTGGATAGTCATTGCCAAAAACATTAACGCATTCACGTCTTCCAATCGCCACTTGTGCAATGTAAGGCATCAAATTGTTGGGAATGCCTTGCGGATCTTCGCCGATGAGCCCACTCTCATGCGCTCCTACAGGGTTAAAATAGCGAAGAATCATGATCTGCCACGTTGGGTCGGAGCGAAAAAGATCACGCAGTATCTCTTCGATGACCAATTTGGTCTGACCGTAAGGATTAGTAGTTCGCAAAGGGTGATTTTCAGTGAAAGGAAGAAATTCAGGATCGCCATATACGGTGGCAGAAGAGCTAAAAACAAGTTTTTTAATGTTCAGTTTTTGCATCACGCGAAGCAGACAGAGGGTTCCGTGTACATTATTGTCATAGTATGCTAACGGTTTTGCAACCGATTCACCCACGGCTTTAAGCCCTGCAAAATGAATCACTGCATCACAGCCTAAAAGTGCTTTTTCAAGAGCCGCTTCATCGCGGACATCGCCTTGTATAAAAGAGAGTTGCTTACCTGTAATTTGCATTACACGCGTTAAAGACTCAAACGTGCTATTGGAAAAATTGTCGTAAACGACAAGCTCAAATCCCGCGTTTTGTAGTTCTACGCAAGTATGAGAGCCGATATACCCTGCACCACCTGTGACAAAAATCTTCATATAGCTCACTTTGTTCTCTAAATAATGAATCAATAAATATTCATTCTATTTATAATGTTAATAAATTGTTAATGAAGTGTAACAACTTTTCGCTTTATTTAGAGTTAACTACTCCTTTCGAGATTACAAAAATGTTACTTACTTAGTTTCAAGCGATAAGTTTGAAGATTTTCCACATTACATGTAAGGAAAAATCCTTACATGTAAAAGAAGATTTTAGAGCTTTTCGATACGAACTGGAATGGCTTGCCTTGCATTAGAGCCGACCACAAAATCACTTAGGGTTGCAATGTTAAGGCGAGAGGCATCGCTGAGTCCTAATTTGTTGATATTCACACCGCTTCGTCTGGCGATTCTGCCTTCTTTTATCGTGCCATTGATTTGCACACTCATACCTCCTTCTCCCTCTCTTCCGCCGCCATGTTCAATGCCGATGGAGCGAGGATGCAGCCCTTCACGAATACGGCAAATGCCCTGCACTTTTCCTTCACGTGAACGCACGACCACACGATCGCCATGGGCAATGCCGTAGTTTTTTGCGGTTGTCGTGCTAAGATCGATAAACGTGGTATAGCGTGTATCGCGTAGACTCTCCACAGAGGCTGTGTAGGAAGAGAGGACATTGGATTTGTAACTAAAGGCTAAGAGATTGAACTCTTTGGAGTCCATATCGATCTTCGCTCCCGTGTAAAATCGAGGTGTATAGTAACGTGGCACGCCACTGTAAGGCTCACCACTTAGGGAATTAAACGCTGTTCCCACACTTTGGTTGTAAATGGCAATCGGTTTTTTGTAAGCATTGCTCATTTTGTTACCCTCATAAGCACTTGTTTTATCGGCAAAGCGGCCACCCCTGCTCATCACATACGCGACTCTGCGCCAGTTATCCGTGCAGATACGCTGTAACAAAGGAATGTACTCACCAAGTCCTGCAAGAGCGATCTCCTCATCACTTGCTTCAGGCGCAGGATTAGCGCCATCCATTGCAACGTTTTCAAAAGCACGTAGGTAAAAATCTTCGGGTTTATCAAAATCAAACTTCGCAGTCGTTCCATTAATTGCATTTTTGCCAAAGCCTGAAAGTCCAAGCGCTTTTCCAAGCTCAATCATAAAACTATCCATACTAATAGGCTCACCGTTGGCAAAGGTTGCATTCGGCGACTTTAAAATCGGATAACGTACATGCGTTGTTTTGGTCAAATGCCCTGCCCAAGGAGCCAGCACACCCCATGTCTCATACAACACCGAATCAGGTACGATATAGTCCGCATAACGACTGGTTTCATTGATAAATGGATCAATTGCAACAAAAAGAGGAATCGCCTTAGCAGGGTCTTTTAGAAGTGGTAAAAGATGCTCACTCCCGCTTTGACCATAGACAAAATTTGCATTCCAACTGATGAGCGCCCCTAATTTATACGGGTACGCGTTGGCACTGCTGTTAATGACCTCAGATTCAATGGCAGGGCTAAAAGGAAACCACGCATCTTTGGCAGGGTAAGGATTGACGCCTTGTTCCACTTTACGTCTGTATTCACTACTTTTTTCATACGCCATTCGAGCTCTATCGATGCGGACGCCAAAAGGTTTTTGCTTACCGGCATAGGCTAGAAGATTGTAACATGCGCCATTGAAATCTTTAAATTTTCCTCCGCCGACACTCATGCCGCCTTTATGGTTGAGATTGCCCACAAGGGCTCCTAGCATCATAATGGCATAGGTCGTATAAAATCCTGTCGAGTGCATCGTCCCACCGTGACAATCCACCCCAACACTTCTGCCATAAGAGGTAAATTCACGGGCAAGTTCTAGAATCGTTTGTGCATCGACCCCACTCTCTTTGGCATAAAAATCAAGAGAGTGTTCAAACGCCGCTTCTTTAAGGAGCACAAAAGAGCTTTTAACCGTGTACTTCACACCTTCTAGGCTTACTTCGCCTTCATACAAGATGTCAGCTTCCAAAACATTAGCGGCATTTTTAAGCAGTCCATCGGCTTTATCAATCACATGAACCGCTTTAGTAGCATCCACTAAAATTTCACCTTTTTTCGCCCCATCCATAATGACAAGATGCGACGCATTGGTAAAACTCACCTCGTTCAATGTTTTTTGAGCAGCATCGCTTGGGATAGCAAGATACGCTTTTAAGTAGCGCTCTTCTTCAATAATCACGCGAATCATTCCCATCACCAACGCCAAATCACCACTGGGTTTGATCGGCAACCAACGTGACCGATCCCCTACCGCAATCGAATCGCTGTTGGTTAAAATAGGTGTTACGATCACATAACGAAGCGCTCCACTTGTACGTCCTTTGGCAAGCAGTTTCGCTTGACGTTTAAAAGGGTTGCCTGCTTGCGCAGGAGCGGTTCCAATGCTGAGTAAAAACTCGCAATGTTCAAAATCGGGCTTCATGTGGGGAGAACTTGCAAAATCATCCAAGTACGCTGCTTCTCCAGCCCTCATCGAGAGCCCACAGATAGAGGTATGCCCCATAAAATTGACCGTGCCAAAGCTTTGAACAAAACGGTGTACCATGTAGTTTTGACGCCCTTCATCCGCCGTTCCTAAAACACAGAGTTTATTGGCAAGAGGACCGTAATCTGGATTTTGCGCATCGATCAAGGTTTTGGTATCGGCGAATGCTTTAAGTCCTTGCACTTCGCCTTCACCAAAGAGATTGCCCCCTTCGCTGATCTCTTTAATAAGCTGTTCGATGGAAATGCTCACCCATTTATCTTCGCCACGTTTGCCCACACGTTTGAGTGGTGTTGTTACACGGAAAGGATCTTTGAGTTTTTCATAGACGAGATTACCGCGTGAACATGCCGTTGAGCGCATCTCTAGCCCACTCTCTTTCCAACCTGACGTCGCTTTAAAGCTCTCTTCCAATGGTGTTTTGTAGGGTAACCACGGGTCACTGGAGAGCAAACTGTACGGATTTCCAAAAACACGTACCACTTCGCCACTTTTCGCATCGATTTTGACGCGTACGGAACAGAAGGTTGTACAGCCATTGCAGACACTTGGTTTGACTACAAAATCGTTTGAATGCGTGATGACACCCTCTTTTTGTGTGATTTCCGTAAGCGGTGCATTGCCATAAATCGCATCTTTGGCTTTTTCACCTCTTCGCTGCATCGTGATCGCTTTTCCAAGTGTCTCATGATACCCACCCACCGCGGCACTTCCTGCGACGATGCTCGTTCCGATCAAAAAATTTCTGCGTGATGTTTCCATGATTATCGCTCCCCTTGTTTAACATAATAATTTGCCATCTCTTTATCCCAAGGGAAAAGCACCATTACCAACGCGATCAACGCGATCAATAAACTCCAATTGGAGAGTACCGATACGATGCTATCAAATCCTGAAAAATGCGGATGGTATTCAAGTAAAAATGGTGTCGTTTTGCCAATGCTTTGACCGCCAATAACCGTGTTCCAACGAAAAATCCACACACCAATGGCGGAGAGAATGCCTCCAAACAAAACCCATTTGAACGAGCGTGCAAAATAGTTTGTAAACCCGATGATCATCGGCACCAAAAGACAAATGACATAATCAACGATCAACACTTCCCAAAAATTTTCACCAAAAAAGAGTTTGAGCGCGTATTTTTCTTCACCGTTAAACGTAATGGCAAAAGTCAGCCAGAAGAAGCGAATCACAAGATCGATCACAATAAACCACGCTAAAAGGCGTGCAAGACGTTGCATCATATCCATGTCTACGCGTTTAAAATCCGTAAAGAATTTTTGAAAAATCGGCAGTAAAATGATGAGCAAGCCCGTTCCAGAAACCATCGCCGAAGCTAAAAATAAAATAGGCATGAGTGGTGTATGAAACAGAGGTATCGCATGCACAGCCCCTAAAATATAACCCGTGTAGCCGTGTACGCTCAGAGCCAATGGTATACCAATCGCACCTAAAATAACGCCTAAATGGTGGTCTTTTTCGACTTGTTCATGACTTCGCACTACCCCTTTTGAAAACCAAAAGTAAGGGCGGTACAGCACCAACGCTTCGACTAAAATGAGTAAGGGATAAGCGATCAATAACAACACGCCCCATTTCATCGGAGAGGTAGGGAAATTCTCCCAGCCATAGAAGAAGAAGTTGATGATGCGCCCTGGTTGGCGAAGATCATCGATCAAGTTCATGGGCGCTGCAACGAGCAACACAAAGGCTAAAAGAAGCGAAAATCCCGCGATGGGTTTGTACTCTTTCATGCCAAAAACATGGGCAAAACTGGAGATAATAAACGCCGCCGCAGAGCTTCCCGTAAACCAAAAATAGTTGGGAATATCAATGCCCCAAGGGCGATCAGGCGTTATGCTCGAAATCGTATGCAGTAGTGTTCCAAAGTCCATCTTATTCTCCTTTTCCTGACCACTCGTGTGTAGCCATTCCATCGATTTTTCGTGCCATATCGTCTAATACTCTTGGTGAATACGGCAAACCTTGAATTTCGCCACTGAGCGCTATGTAAAAAACGCGTGGTTTGGTTCCACTAGCAGGTTTTAAAACCGTCGTTGGAAAGCTTGCCAGTAGTTTGGAAACAGCCGAGTGCGGGTCATTAAAATCACCAAAAACACGCGCTCCTCCCACACAGCTTTCCACACACGCAGGCAATAAGCCATGATCGACTCTGTGTGCGCACAGCGTGCATTTATCAGCAACATTGGTGATCGGATTGAAATAGCGTTTGTCATAAGGGCAGGCGTTGATGCAGTATCCACAGCCCCAGCACACTTCACTGTCGACAACGACAATGCCATCTTTGCGCGCAAACGTCGCACCTGTAGGGCAAACACTCACACAGGAAGGTTCCGCGCAATGGTTACAAAGTTGGGGCAAAAACGCCTTATGCACATTAGGATAAGAGCCTAATTCATACTCAGGCACATAGGTTCTAAATTTCTCTTTGGGGACTCTGTTTTCGCTTTTGCAGGCACTCGTGCAGGCTTGGCAGCCAACGCATTTGCGCAGATCAATCACCATTCCAAAGCGCTTACCCTCTTGTCCGATGTAGCGTGCATCGCCACTTTCTCGTCCAGGATTGGTAAGGCTTATGGCGTTGGCACTAGGGGCAGTTAATACAGCAGCACCTATAAGAGCGGTTGTTTTTTTAACAAACCCTCTGCGGCCTTGTTGCAGCTCTTTCTCATCCATCATAACTCCTTTTGGTCTATTCCAAAAGCAATCATAACAATCACAAGAGAGAAACTAGGGAGAAAGCCTTAGAGGATGATCTCAAATACAGCGCCTTTATCGCTATTGTACGCGCGTAAAATGCCATTCGCATTTTTTTCGATGATGGTTTTGCTCATGTAAAGTCCAATGCCCGTCCCACTCTTGGCATGTTTGGTACTCACATAAGGCTCAAAGATTTTTTCGATCGGCTCTAATGCGATGCCACCGCCATTATCCGCAATGCAAATCAACGTTTTGCCCTCTTTACATGTAAGACTGATCCAGATCGTCGGATCACTGATAGAACGCTCTAAAAGCGTATCTTTGGCATTGCTGATAATGTTTAACATCACTTGGGCAAATTGACTCGGATAGCCCTCCACTTCACAGCTATGTTCAAGCTCTAAGATCAATTTGATGTGATGATTTTTCAAAGCAGATTCGATCAGTTCCAGCGATTTATGAATCGCCTCGCTGACACGGTAACGCTCTTTCTTTGTTTCACTCGCAAAGAAGTTACGAAAATCATCAATCGTTTTGGACATATACGCGATCAAACCTTCTGAGCGCTGAATGCGATCCTCAAAAACCGCCGTCGTAAGTTTTTGTTTCTCCCAAAGGATTTGCAAATTCATCAGCGTTGCTCCCAATTCGCTCAGAGGCTGACGCCATTGATGCGCGATATTGCCGATCATCTCGCCCATGCTCGCAAGCCTGCTTTGGTGCATCAAGATTTGCTCATTTTCCATGCGCCCTTTGATCTCTTCATTGACGCGATCTTCGAGCGTATGGTTGAGCTCTTTGAGGCTGGCTTCACTCTTTTCGAGGCGTAAGATCAAAACATTAAAACCATAATTGAGTATGATGAGAAGAACAGCCATCATACTCATCGCCACAAAAAAGGCTGCATAGACCGCATCTAAAAGCTTTTGCTGCTGATCGCTGATGTCTTGAAAGAAGATCAACTGAGCTAAATCATCGCGAATCAACCCCTTAAGCGTAATGACATGCGTAATGTAGGTACTTTTCTTATTTTGAGAAATCTCGCCATCGTGAAGACTAATGCCTAAAAGCGCCTCATCAGGAGGAACAAACGCCTCGCCTTTAAAGAGAATATAGCCTTTGAGGTTGGAGAACTCTTCGACCTCATTGAGAAAAAACTCAGGGGCAATCGCAAACTCAAGCATTCCGATGACTTTTTCATGCACGATGACTGGCACCATAATATGATACGCAGCGTAATGTTTGGAGAAGAAAAAGCCTATTTTAGGCTCACTAGGAACTTCGCCACTTTGCTCGATCTCTTCGTGTTTAGGTTCTTTGCCAAGGTACGCAAGAAGCATCAAGTTTTCATCGTAAAAACGAATCCCCAGCAGATAAGGATTTTCTTGTTTCAACACGTTCCAGCGAAAGCTTGAAAGTCCCGTAAGTTGCGCGATGTTTTTCTGCTCAAGTGCTTCTTTAATGCCGTATGAATCAAGATTGGCGTAGGCGCGATTAAGGTAAAAAGCACTCGTGCGCTTCAGCGTCATCGCATAAATGCTGTGAATTTGCGCCGCATAATCTTTACGCGACTTTTCAATGCCATCTCTCACATCCAAATAGCGCATCCAGCCAAACAGCGTCGCCATCGCTAGAAATAGCATCAATACGAAGATCATCGTTTTGGTTTTGGTCGAAGGCGTCGAGAGCGCTTTAATGTAAGACAAGTTTGTATCCGATGCCAAAGACATTTTCGATGCTCTCTTTGGTCAGTTTTTTGCGAAGCTCTTTCACAAGCGCTTTAAGCGCTTCCTTACTTCCGCCCTCTCCTGCCCAAATCGCCTCTTCAAGCGCGTCAAACGAGATCACACGATTTTTTTGACGCAGCAGATACTCAAATAAAAGACGCTCTTTTTTGGTGAGCACAAACGATACCCCTTCATTGATCAGCGTTCCCCCTTCTGGGTCATAGAAAAGGTCACTCCCCGCTTTGATTAAACCGCCTTCACCCCATTCGTACATCCACTCGGCACAGGTTTTAAGGGCATCTAAAAAGCTCTCTTTGGAAAAGGGTTTGAGAAGGTATTTACAGATATTGAGCTCAATGGATTGTTGGAAATAAGTAGGTTCTGCATGCGCACTCATAATGATCACGGGGACGCGCTTATGCGACTTTCGAATCTCTTTAAGCAGTTTGAGCCCGTCGCATTTTGGCATGCAAATATCTAAAAGCAAGATGTCAGGGTTGTGTTCAAAAAAGAGCTCCAGTGCCTCTTCGCCATCTCCCGCTTCGATGACTTTGTCGAAAAAAAGCTCCAAGGTTTGTGCCACGCTTTTACGTAAACTCGCTTCATCTTCAGCGTATAAAATAGACAGATGCTCAAAGAGAGAAAGTGGGTTTGCCATAGCGTATCCTTATCAAAAAAGACTATTCTAACGCACCTCAAATGAATTGTCAAATGGCTTTACATGTAAAGATTTTTATGCGCTCTCCAGTAGAACTACCAAAATTAAAGTTAAAAAATTATGACTAATTGAATACGAAGTTTTGAAGCACTAAAATACGCCTACTATTTTCGTCGAAAATAGACATACAAAGGAACCCTCATGAAAAAAACACTCACCTTCTTAGCCGTTATTGCGCTTCTTTTCAGCGCATGCCAAAAAAAAGATGAAACATCTGCAACCAAAGATATTTCCGTCAATGGCGTCTCGCTCGCCACTCCTATGAAAATCGATGAAGCGACCAAAACGATTACCGTTTTAGCCGCGGTCAATGGAAAATACCTCACCGAAAATACGCGTCATGCGGTTGTGTTTAAAGAGGGTAAATTTGGGGACAAACCTGTTTTTACCGCCTACCAAAATCAAAACGATTTTCTCAAAGCCATGCTCTATTTAAATGCCGTAGCTGGCAATAATATGACCAAAGAAAACGGTGCAACGACCCAAGTCGAAGGTCAAAAAGTCGCGGTGAGTGTGACGTGGAATGGCGCCCCTCAAAGTTACGACATCAACGAAGTCATCATCGATAGCAACCACCGAGCGATTGATATGCGCTTTGGCGGAAACGAGATCAATGCAAAAGAGATGAACACAGGATGTATCGCTTGTTTAGACAGTTGCCCCGTGGGTGTCATCTCCAATCACAGTTACATGTACGGTGCCGTTGAAAAACGTGATGAAGTGACGTTTCGTGGCAATGCAGCTTTGCTTCCAAAAGACGGCACATTGGTTGCGGTAAGCTTTAAACTCATCTAATGCGTAAACTCTTTTTAGTACTCTTTTACGCCTTTTGTGGATTGCTTTTAGCCATCAGCATCAACCTGCTCATTTCAACGAATGTCTGGCTAGAGATGCGCATTCATGAAAGGCTGGTGCTCGAAATCGGCATTGGACTTGGCATTGTTCTCTCTTTTTTTAGAAACAGTGCCTCGATCGCGCTTTTTTTTGTGCTCCAAAGTACGATGTTTTTGATCTGCTTTTGGCTTTCTAAAATGGATCTGATCTACTATAGCCTTCGTAATTTTTACTTAGATGGCATCGCTATTAGCACCATCAAAATCGTTTTTTTAGCGTGTTTGAGTCTGATGAATCTTTTGATTATTTACCATCTTGTTGGCAAAAAGCTCACCTACTTTTCCAAATTTTCCTAAGAGGTTATTTACAGTGATTAATCACCCCTAAATCGACGCACGCAATATGATTAGGCGAGGCTTTGGCACTCTTTTTTAAGACGCCAAAGATTTCGTTGAGTTCGTTATCATCCAGATCGTGTTGATAGCCAAATCCATGGCAGATGACTGCCGCACTAACGGTCATCAAAGAGAACTGCTGAATCACGCCATCGCGGTTTTTTGCCATAATGTACCCCGTACTTAGCCCCTGTTCGCAGTAAAAACTCTTGATGTCCTCTGCAAATTTACTCACGATTTCCAAAATAATGCCATACACTTTCTCAAAGCTATCTTCATCTTTAAGGCTCCAACCAAGGAAGAAGTCATCGCCACCAACATGTCCTACTAAACACTCATCAAAGCCAACGGAGCTTCTAAGGATGTCGGCAAAAAGCGTAATGGCGCGGTCTCCTTTGCGAAAGCCGTAGTAGTCGTTAAAGGGTTTAAAGTTATCAAAGTCAAAGTACGCCATCATCACTTTCTCTTTGCCATCCACCGCATTTGCGACAAACTCATTAATGATGCGGTTACCTGAAAGTCCTGTAAGCGGATTTTGATCTTTGGCATCGACAATATTTTTTTCATTGACAATATCCAAAAGCACTTTGGAACTCAAAAAACCCACATATTTTTCATTTTCGGTGATCAAAATCGCGTCATTGTCATCATCAAACGCGTAAATTTTGAGGATTTTTTCAATCGGATCGTTGATGTCCGCCCTTCCACAATGCGAAATGATCTTTTTAAGGCTTCCTTGCGTCATATTGTACAGCAATGCTTTGCCGTAATTGGAGTAGATGTAGGCTTTAATATCCATGTCTTTAATGATGCCAAGCGGTGTGAGATCGTGTGCCAGTACAGGCACGAAATGGATCTTTTTATCGCTTTTAAGCACATCGTACACCTCGTTGATGTGCGAATCAATAAAAACCGTGTGACTCTTTTGCAGGTATTTATCGATGTTGGCGATCTTACCACTTTTACGTTTATCATTTTGAGAAACCATCTTGAGATGTTCGTACGAAGGAGAGATCTCATGGACATTGAGCGTTGGTCGTTGCACAAAATAGCCTTGCACCATATTGCAGCCAAGTTTTTTACACTCGATGTACTCCTCTTCGCACTCCACGCCCTCGGCAATCGTGAAAATTCCCATCGCTTGGGCGATTTGGACGATGGAGTTGACGAAGAGTTTCTTCTTTTTACTGAGGTGAATGTCGCTGATAAAAAATCGGTCGATTTTGATGAAATTTGGATCGGCATTAAAGAGCATTTGAAGCCCTGAAAAACCGACACCAAAATCGTCAATTGCCATCTTATAGCCTTGCTGTTTGTAGAGGTTGAGTACGAGTTTATCAACCCCAGCATACATGCCCACTTGGTGTTTTTCGGAGAGTTCAAAGCAGATGTTAGACGTGTCCATCTCGTAGGTGGAGAGCAGTTCACACGTGTAACCCGATTTAAAATCAGGCATCATCGTGATGCGATTGTCAAGATTGTAAAAAAGTTTAATATGTTTGGAAAACGGCAGTAACGAAAATTTGTGAATCGCCTTTTCACGCAATTTCACATCGATCATGTAGAGTGCTTTCTCACTGTAAGCCGTGTCAAAAATGCAGTCAATCGTCGTAAATCCAGCAGGTTCGTAATTGCGTATCAGCGCTTCAACGGCGTAGAGTTTGCCCGTGTAAATATTGACAATGGGCTGAAAAGCAAAATCCGCCACTTCGACCAATTTTTGCCATTTGTCATTGAACATCGTGTATGATTCCTCTGTGTTGATGAGAAAATCATACACCAAAGCGATTACTAAAACATTACATGTAAAAGCGCTAGTCGCAGTTTTCCACGCAGATTTTATGCACAATCACTTGTCCGCCACACCCGACAAAGCAGGTGTCATAGTGTTGGTCACACCCACAATTGGTCGTACAAAAACTCTGCTGATTGACCAAAATCTGCTCAAACGTTGGACGCGTTGGAACCCATGGCTCGCGAGGACGGTCGTGACTCAGACGGCTCATATAACGACGTAATTCATCGCGCCTTTTACACGCATTGGGGTCTTTATTTTGTTCACACTGCCTTTGAAAATGGCTCAAATCGCGACTGTAATCGTAATAATCCCTCTGCCAATGCCTCAAGTCCATCTCAAAACGCATCACGTCCATTTGGTAGCGACTGTATGCCATCTCGTACGCTCTTTGTTCATCCATTTCAACGGCTTTAGCTTTGCCATACGCATCATCAAGACAATATTGGTAATTTCGTTGACATTGATCTTGACACCCTTGGCGAATCAGCGAACAGTTATTGAGGCAGGGTTGCGAGCGCGATGAGGCAGGAGGAATGTACTCATTTTTAATGACATAGCGAGGGCCACATCCTGCAAACAACAGAGCGATACAGACCCAAAGTAACCAACGATACATACGTACCTCTTTCAAATAATTTCGTGTATTATAGGGTAAAATCGTGAAGTTTGGGTGAAATCTTAAGGCTGAAGCACAGCACCTTTGAGGTAGTGCGAGACAATACGCTCATACATGCTTGAACCTTTACCGTCAGGCTCTTTAAGACGGTTCAGCTGCGCTTGCATGATGCTCATCTGCTCTTTAGGAATCTCTTTGCCCACGCAGATATAATAATCGGTGTTCAAAATCACATGCGCCAAGCGGTACTGCGCGACGTCTTGATTTTCACTGATCAGATGGTACACAAAAGGAACATCGGTATAGACAAGCGCGTCAACTCTGCCATACTCCAACATTTTATAGCCTTGAATCGGGGTTGAAACACGGGTAATGTTCAGACCATGCTTTTCGCCAATCTCTTGAAAAAGCAGTTTTTCAGACGAAGTCTCTTTAATCGTCACAATGCGAAGCGGACGTAAAATCTCTAACGTCGTTTTCCCCTTGGGCAGGTCCATTCCTCGTTTGGTAATCACCGCTAATTTTACCGTCGCAACAGGCCCTAACCAGTAAAAAAAAGGTTCTCTTTCTTTGAGCTTCACTGCGGTTACTAAGTAAGATCTTGGATGTTTGAGGGCTTCATCGTACATTTTATTCCACGCATCAAATTCAATTTCGTCTTGGGAAAATTGGGGTCGTAAAGAGACAAGACTCGCTTCCAAAAGATCAATACTTAACCCTTTAATAGCACCTTTGTCGCGAAAACTAAACGGAGGATTGGGGACGGCGTAGAGTGAAATGTCGCTCCCGATGAGAGACGTCATCCCTAAAATAACGGCAATTATTCCATACACAAAATGAGATCGAAACTGCATGATAGACCCTTAGTCAATTCATTTGAGAGGCTTTAAAAGTGTAACACATACCGCCTTACGTGAAACCAAAAGTGTGACAAAAATGACGAAGAAATTAAACGTCACCTTGTGTGCGCGTTTGATACAGAAGGTACAAAATCGTGCTGATCGCGCCACTGCTCAAAATCATCGCCATCACGACAATTTGGTAGCGCACGGCAATGAGAGGATCGACACCTGAGAGAATTTGCCCCGTCATCATGCCAGGCAGTGAGACAAAACCTACGGCTAAAAACGAATTGATCTGAGGAATCATCGAAGCTTTAAACGCGATAGCGCGCGCTTTTTCCATGCTGTGATGCTCACGCTCTTTGTCATAACGCTCCGCACACAACGAGATCGCATTCATCGCATTGGCATAGATCATACCAGCTAGAGGAATGACATAGCGCGGATCGAGTGGATTTTCAAGCTCCAACACGCCGCCTAACACAAGGGCAAGGCTGAGTGTGCCACCTACGGTGATGCTTCCCAAAATAACCAGATAACTTTGAAGATTTTGAGCGCGAATATTGCGCCTCGCAATCAGTGACGCCACCGTGATCATGACCGCGATCAGAAGCGTTAAAAGCCACAGCGAGTTGGTGTGAAAAAGGGAAGTGAGCACATAGCCAATAAGGATGAGCTGAACACTCATGCGAAGCGTTGCAACAGCAATCTCTGTTTTGTCTCCGACCCAACGGTAATAGAAAAAAGCAACCAAAACAAGCGGTGGAAGCAGGTAAAGCAGGTGAGAAAGCGAGATCGTTTGCATGGATTAAGCCTTACATGTAAAGCGGTATGTCAAAGCATACCGCTTTAAAAGATGATCTTACAACCCTTGATTTTTAAGTGCTGCCACAATCGCAGCGATGTGCTCATGTTTGATCTCATCTTCTTCGATGTCATGGATCGCGTCTAAGGTAAAGGTGGGAAGTTTTTTATCGAGATAGGTCGTGTTAAAGATACCATTTTTAAAATCTTCGTCCCGCATAATTTGACGATGCAGTGGAATATTGGTAGGAATTCCCGAGATGATAAACTCATCCAAAGCACGTCTGGCTTTGCGTACCACACCATCCCAGTCTATGCCCACAACAATGAGTTTGCCAATCATCGAATCATAGTTGGTCGGCACCACATAATCTTTAAAACCAATGGCATCAAGTCTCACACCAGGACCGCCGGGAGAGAGGTAAGTCGTAATGCGACCCGAAGAGGGAATAAAGCCATTTTTAGGGTCTTCCGCGTTGATACGACACTCAATCGCGTAGCCTCTAAATTTGATGTCTTCTTGCATGGTAGGAAGGGGTTCGCCCTCAGCAATGCGGATCATACTTTGAACGATGTCGATGCCCGTAATCGCCTCTGTGATCGTATGCTCCACTTGAACCCTCGTGTTCATCTCGATAAAGAAGAAGTTATCGTCCTCATCGACCAAATACTCCACCGTTCCCACGCTCTCGTAGCCCAGTTTAAACATCGCTTTTTTAGACGCACGAAGCAGTTCATTGCGGACTTTGGGGTTAAGCCTCGGACTTGGAGCGATCTCCACCACTTTTTGATGGCGACGTTGGATCGAACAGTCGCGTTCGCCTAAGTGAATTACATTGCCAAATTTATCCGCCATGACTTGCACTTCAATGTGGCGAGGATTTTGCACGTATTTTTCAATAAACGCATCGCCCCTGCCAAAAAAGCGCTCTGCCTCTTTGGTTGCGGCTTCAAACATCGGAATAAACTCTTCCTCTTTTTTGACAATACGCATCCCTTTTCCACCACCACCAAAGGCTGCTTTGATGATCACAGGAAAACCAATCTCACGTGCCACACGAATCGCCGCATCCATCTCAAGAATGGGCTGATCGGTACCGCCAAGAACGGGAACACCGACGGCTTTCATGGCAATTTTTGATGCCATTTTGTCACCAAAAAGAGCGATATGATCCGGCTTTGGACCAATGAAAGCAATGTCATGATCGATACAATACTGCGCAAAATCAGCATTTTCAGACAAAAATCCGTATCCTGGATGAATCGCGTCTGCACCAACCTCGATGGCAAGTGCTACGATATTTTTATAATCCAGATAAGCCTGAATTGGATCGCCCTTGAGCAGATAACTCTCATCTGCCTTACGAACCCAAACACCATTCGCATCAATCGTTGAAAAAACACAAACACTCTTAATCTCCAACTCTTTACATGCCCTAATGATCCTAAGCGCGATTTCACCGCGATTGGCGATCAATACCTTTGTGATTTTTCGTGCGTCCACGTCTCTTCTCCCACTCAAAAATGAAGCACAAATTATAGCACTTAAATATTAAAGTAACCTCTGTATTAAAGACATAATTTTGACATAATTTTTATAGCCACTCTTCGCGATGCACACTCTCATCAATGTCGCGTCCCATACGTTGATGCAACGCCCAATAATAGTCCACAAACTTCTGAATCACTTCTGAATTTGGCATGTAAAATCCACCTTCTTTACATGTAAAACGCTCCAAAAAGAGTTTTGCATCCCGTTTTGAGAGGTAATGCTGCAACAATTCCGTATAGGTTTTAAGATACCACGCTTTGAGTCGTTCATACGCTTCAACGCGAAGATCGATCGTTAAGGTTTCATCAAACGCCAAGACACCGCTTTGAAAGAGTCCGCTAAGATGGATCAACCCTTCACAATAATAAGGCTCCACTTCGCCCGTTTTCATCCAGGCAATGAGCCCCACAGAGCGCTTGATGACATCGCGTAACAGCGCCATTTTAAGCGTTTCATCTTCTTTCATAAAAAACGCAACCAAGCCACCCGTAGTCGCTTTAAACTCTTCGATATTTTTAAACACCCCACTTTGATTCATCCGCGTTTCGGTGTCGTGGTCCATCCATAAAATATGCCCAAATTCATGCCCGATGGTGCTCACTTCATACACCTGATGCCATAGCGGCGCTTGATGAAAGATGATCTCACGTTCCGCGTCCATAAACGCTTTGCCAAAAACCTGCTGGTTAATTTTTAAAAAGGGTTTCGCACGCAAAGAATCCAAGATGTTATCGGAAAAGGCAAAGATCTTTTTGCCGAGCTCTTGACTGACCGTTTCGTCATTGGGAACCACTTGCGCGGAGAAAAGTCCGTTAAATTCCGCAGCATAAAACAGAGCAGGACGCCCGATGTAGAGCTGTACGCGCTTTAGGTTTGAGAGAACATTCTCTTTTACATGTAAAACATTTTCACCGTTTTGATCAAACAACGTGGTAAACATATTTAAAATGCGATCAAACGTGCCGTACGCCCCTTTGTTTTCAGGATTGGAGATTCGCACATCCCACTCCAAAGCGACCGCTTTTTTGTAGTGATCTTCGTAGTATTCCAAAGGATGACCGATCTGAATCGGCGTGGTGATTTTCATCCATCTGCGATCCACTTCCGCCCATCTAGCAATCAGTTCACTGCGCTCCTCTTCCCCAAACGCCTCATCAAGTGCTCTAAAATAGTCAATGTAAAACGTTTTGTGATCCCAATCAGGATCGTCCATCTCGTACAGATCATCACACAAACTCTGCAACGCACTTCTAACCTGCTGAACTTCTTTTGTAAACGCTGTTGCATAGGCTTTTGCGATATAACCGCCCTCCACTTTTTCAAGCACCGAATAGGAGCGATCACCCTCTTCACCATTGGGTGATGGATCGAGCAAGCCGTTTACATGTAACATCTGCGCGATCGCTTCTTGGTCTTTGGCGTATTCCAGTTCCAAAAGAGGATTGATCGTGTTGATAATGTGCTCATTCCACGACGATTGCCAGCTGCTTAAAGCCAGACCGACCTCATGAACACCACGCAATATGCGTCGGTAAAACGGTGAAAAAAGCCACTCTTTATCCACATGTGCCAAAAGTTCACCGTGCGCTTTGAGGTAAAATTCACTCACCCAAAGATAAGCTTTCTCTTTTGCTTGTGTAACAAAAACCTCATCTTTCCCCTCTTTTTCCAACGCTTGCACCAGCTGTTCATCCCGAAGGTTGATCAGACGTGTGAGGGCTGCAACCCTGTTTTCGCGAATCAACGAAAGCTCAACGCTGTCTAAAAAAGTGTCGATAACCGCTTCCATACGTTTATCGTACGTTTGTGACTCCACAATACTAAAGTAATTCCCAAGCTCCCTTTGGCGCTCCCCTAAAAGATCGTAAAATCGTCTTAAATCATTTTCAAATTTCTGGCTCATCATTTTTCTCACATTTGTTTGTCAATTTAAGTATAATCTTAACGCCTTTTTCATCTATACAAGGTTAAGAAAAAGAGCTGCCCAACAAAATTCTCAACGATTGCCGATTTAGCTTCTTGATTCTAGATTATTAAACCAGGAGTTGCTATGACCAGCCGCTACGAATCCATCAATACCTATCTGAATCGAGGCATTATCGAGGCGAATATCGCCTATGCCAAAATGCACCAAAGCTCTTTTTCGATTGTTAAATTTGGATTTGAAGTTGACTTGGAAGATGGTTTTTTCTTTAAAGACCTCATGGCGTTTATTCACACTGAACTTGGATTTCACACGTTGTTGCAGCAAGGGGTAGACACTTTTTTGATCGTTTTGCGCGACATTAAAATTCACCACGCCAAAAAAGTACTCAAAAAGTTAGAGCACTCCATCAAACAAAATTTTAAAATAGAGATCAAACACATTGGGCTCACCCTTTTTGACGTAAGTGATAGCTACAAATCTCTCTTGGATCGCCTTGATAAATACTACGTCATGTCACGCCTTTCAAGCCGTAAAAAGATCTTTTATGGCACGTTGGATTTTGACTTTTACGAGACACAAAATAAAAATGATGTCTTAGCCTCCATTTTACGCAAAGAAAATACGGTCACCTTGCACAATCTTTACAACGGCATTCCCATCAAAGAGGTCGCAACCATCGCTAAGTTTGATGAGGGCATCGCGCAGATCAAGGTCATGACACCCAAAATTTTCTACTACACGAAAGAGAGTTTTACCTTTATTCAACACGACAAAATCCCGAGCATCATCAAAGCCAAAATCATCAAAGTTGATCCGGCTAAAACCCTTGTTGTGCTTGCTAATTTGGAGTTTTTAGATGCTTCGCCACTGGATCGAAGCTACATCAGAGTGCAACCTCAAAAACCGATCAATGCAACCCTTGTGATCAACAAAATCAAGTTCATCGATGGCACGCTCGATACAATTTCCGAGAGCTCTGTGGTTTTACATGTAAAGCTTGACGCTATTGAAAAAATCATTCACCAAGATTTTGTGGAAAAAGAGTTTGACATTGCCTTTCATATTCCCAGTGAAAAAGGGTTTTTAACGATGGTTTCTGCTAAAGCGACCATTTTTAGCATCATCAACGAAACCATTGTCGTCAACATCCAAGCAAATCCATTTATGAAATCCAAACTAAAAGAGTACGTCTCCATGCGTCAAAATGCCCTTTTGGTGGACTTAAGGCAACAACTTAAACACATGAGCTAGCTCTCATATTTTTATCCAAAAGGCGCTTGGAGTGACATTAGAAAATAAGCGTATTCTTAATTAAAGCAAAATAACTATATTTATTCGATAAAGTTACGGTTACTAAAAAATTAGGATACTTCTTTATGTTTGTACTTTGGGATGCCTTGAATGATGTCGGCTCGCTGACAATTGCTTTATTACTTCTCTCACTCGGTATTGCTCTTTTTTACGAAATGATCAACGGTTTTCACGACACTGCCAATGCCGTTGCCATGATTATTTACACACACTCCATGAAGGCAAAATACTCTGTCATCATGTCGGGCATTATGAACTTTTTAGGCGTTGTGACAGGTGGTATCGGTGTTGCTTATGCTATTGTTCACCTACTTCCTCTGGACATCATGGTTGAAACAAATCAAAATGCCGCCTTAGCCATGGTGTATTCGCTTCTTATCTCGGCGGTTATTTGGAACTTTGGCACATGGTATTTTGCACTGCCCGTATCGAGTTCGCATTCACTGATTGGCTCGATCATCGGCGTCAGTGCTACATTTGGTATTTTAAATGGGTTTGATCTTTCCCATAGCGTTAACTGGAAAGTGGTTTATACGGTTTTAACAGGGCTCGCTTTATCTCCCGTTATCGGCTTTGGTTTAGCGTTTTTACTGATGAAATTATCTCGAAAGTACATTGATAATCCAAAACTATTTAAATCGCCTAACGACGAGGATAAGCGAAAACATCCTAGTTTCTTGGCACGTATGGGCATTGTTGCAACAGGGGCAGGCGTTAGTTTTGCGCATGGTTCCAATGATGGTCAAAAAGGTATCGGTCTTATTATGATCATTCTTATTGGTATTTTGCCTAACTATTATGCGCTCAATATGGACTCACATCACTATAAAATCACCCAAACCAGAGATGCTGCCAATAACCTCTCACGCTTTTATACCGACAATAGCGAGAAGTTGATACAGCTTGTCAATGAAAAACGACTTATTAGCGCCCTAAAAACTAAAAATACCATTGCAGAGTGTAATGTCAATAATATTGCGGAGACGACCTCACTCATTGCCTTGAAATTGGATGGATTAAACTCCTATAAAGAGCTCACGTCCAAAGATATCTGGAGTATTCGTACCAGCATCTTATGCACAGACCATTTCTTCTCCCAAGCAGAAAAAATCTATCTCCTCACGGATAAAGACAAATCGGATTATATTATTACCCAAAGAAAAGCGTTGGTTGCGCCTATTGAGTATGCACCGTATTGGGTTATTATGGCAGTTGCATTAGCAATTGGCATTGGGACTATGATAGGGTATCAAAGAATCGTCCATACGATTGGTGAAAAAATTGGTGCAAAACCCATCAATTACATGCAAGGAACCGTTGCACAAGCTACGGCTATGATCACCATTTTACTCGCCAATATGGCACATGCTCCTGTGAGTACCACCCATATTTTATCCAGTGCTGTAACAGGATCTATGGTTGCAGAACCTGATGGTGGTATTCAAAAAGGAACGGTGAAAGTGATTGTGCTTTCATGGCTCTTCACATTGCCTGTTACAGCGCTACTGGGCTCGGCAATTTATATTGGTCTTAACTTTTTGATGAAGTAAGGCGTCATGTTAAATCGATGGGATACTTTCCTCTAAGTATCCCATCGAAGCTCATGCCATGGCACTGTTATCGATCTTTGTTTAAGGCGCGTTAGCCTACAATCTTGACTCAATCCACACGACGTAGCATTTGATATTTGCTATTAACCCACTATGTACAACCTAAAGGAATTTTTACGATGTTATTTTCAGATTTAAAACTCAGCCCTGCGCTTTTAAAAGCGATTCACGATGAAGGCTACACGACCCCAACACCCGTACAAGAAAAAGCGATTCCTTCCATTTTAGAAGGTCGCGACATGCTTGCAGGTGCGCAAACGGGTACGGGAAAAACCGCTGGCTTCACCCTGCCTATTTTAGAACTTCTCTCTCAAAAACCGCATAATAACAAAGCCAAACCTCTTCTTCGTGTACTCATTCTCACACCTACCCGTGAGCTTGCCGCTCAAGTTGGGGAGAGTGTTAAAGCGTATGGTAAATATTTACCGTTTAAAAGTGCCGTTATTTTCGGAGGCGTGGGTATTCATCCACAAATTCAAACTTTGCGCTCTGGCATTGACATCCTTGTTGCAACACCGGGTCGTTTGCTAGACCACATTTCACAAGGTACGATTGATCTTAGACATATCGACACCTTTGTGCTTGATGAAGCAGACAGAATGCTTGATATGGGATTTATCAAAGATATTCGCCGTGTCATTTCCCTCCTTCCTGCAAAACGCCAAAACCTGCTCTTTTCAGCAACTTACTCCGATGACATCAAAAAACTGTGTGAGTCGATCTTGAAAAATCCAGCGATTGTCGAAGTAGCACGTCGCAATACCTCCAGCGAACTCGTGAACCAACGTGTCATTATTGTAGATTGTAAACGTAAAACGGCACTTTTAGGCAAACTGATCAATGAAAATAAATGGGAGCAAGTGTTGGTCTTTACGAGAACCAAACACCATGCCAATAAAGTCTCTGAATACCTTGCCAAAATCGGCATCAGTTCAGCCGCCATTCACGGAAACAAAAGTCAAAGTGCACGTACCAAAGCCCTCGCTGATTTTAAAAATGGTTCAATTAAAGTGCTTGCGGCTACAGACATCGCAGCACGCGGTCTGGACATCGACCAACTCCCTCATGTTGTCAATCTTGAACTTCCTAACATTGCGGAAGACTACGTTCACCGTATCGGCAGAACGGGACGCGCAGGAAATAACGGCGAAGCCATCTCTTTAGTGTGTGTGGATGAGCATGATTATTTACGTGGCATTGAAAAACTGATCAACAAAAAATTTGAGCGTGAAATCATCGAAGGCTTTGAACCCGATCCAAACATCAAAGCAGAACCCATTCAGCAAGGTCGTGGCCCAAAACCACAAGGACAACCAAGACGCAGAGACAACGCGCCTCGTGAATACGTCGAGAAAAGAAGAGAACGACAGCGATGATGATCTACGTTGATGCCGATGCCTTTCCTAATACGCTCAAAGAAATTCTTCTTCGAGCGGTCTTCAAACGCGGCATCACCACTCATTTTATCGCCAATAAAAAGATACCGCTTCAAGACTCACCTTTGCTTAGCATGATCATCGTAGCGCAAGGGGCGGATGAAGCGGATCACTACATCGTCGAACATGCTGAGTGTTCAGATTTGGTCATTACGGCTGACATCCCTTTAGCAGACCGATTGGTCAGCAAAGGCGTACTTGCGCTTGATCCTAGAGGGACGATTTACGATGAGAGCAACATTAAAAGTCTGCTCGCCATGCGCAATTTAATGCAAGAGCTTCGCGATGCTGGAGAGATTACTGGAGGACCAAGTGCCATTGGTGAAAAACAAAAACGTGCTTTTGCCGATGCACTCAATGCCCTCTTACAAAAAATATTAATAAAATGATAAACTTAATCTATATAAGATCAGACAACAAGATTAAATACGAGAATTGAATTTTATATGTGAAAAAAGCAAGCATAATATTTTTTAATTTCACAATATAACAACTTGAAAACCTAGCATAAACTCTAACCAATATATTTTAAAGGAACTGAAATTATTTTTACTATTACAAAACATCTCTTTGTTTAATAAAATTTGAGTTACTACTTAAATCTTATCTTCTTGTTAATCCTTTTTTCCTTTAAAATTAAAATTTGTATGCCATTTCACAATCAATAATCTATTTCTTAACTACATAACCCAAACTGCTAGTTAAACAGAAGGGCTTTTTTGTGATCACTAAGCTTCAAAAAGCAGTTGATAGCATAAGCAGTGATGAAGAGTCTAAGCTTTGTTAAAAAGCCACCAATGGTTGTAGCCTTGATTACTTTACCAAATTTAGCAGTTATCATAGAAAAGGCAGTTTCTACACCTTTTCTAATTCTACGCTTGGTACAATACTCATTAAAATCTTCTCTTGGCATATTGCTACGTCCAATAGGCGATAGTACAATATCAAATCGTTTTAAAAAAGCTTCTAACTTTGATGAAATATAACCTTTATCTCCAATCGTAATCGATTCTTTGGGGAGATTGTGCATGAATTGATACCCAGCCGTAACATCGTGTATAGAGCCTTGTGAGATATGAACCATCACAGGTTCTTTATCTGTCGTCACCACCATATGGACTTTAAGCCCATAAAAGAATCTCCCTTTGGATGCATTGTAACCTTTCAAAGATGGATCACTCCACAATCTGACTCTGCTTTGCCTCGTTATCTGACACAATTCAACAGGAAAAGAATCTACGGAGTAAATCTTGGCACCGTTTAATCGCTGAAACAATGAGCCTAAAAACAAAAAAAGTGTGGACAACACGTCATTGATTTTTACTAAGCGGCGCAAAAATCTCGTGTAGTCAATCTCTTTCACCAAGTGCATCATCTTAACATACTGATGTGCTTTGAAATAGTTGCCATTAAAATCATTCACTGCCATATACCCGATAAGCAGCACTTCTGCATTACTAATCTCAGCTCTAACATCATCTTTTATCCCTGATACCTTCAAATACTCATCAATTAAACAATAAACGGTTATAATATCTCGCTCCATAATCTCGCCTCCCACGGCTTTTTATGGAGTTTAAAGCAACTTTCAAACCATCTTCTCAACTAGCAGTTTGGGTTTATTTAAGTTATACATATATTAATCCAAAAAATTGTACACATGTAATCTTTTTAAACAATTAACAGGATTAAATCTTAACTTTAAAGACATTCAAGCCTTAGTTGCATATGATGACGTTGAAAAAATTATTTATCAGATTACAAAGTATAGAGGAATCTATATGTTTCAAAATGGAAAATTTATTGAAAAAAAATCGAAATTTATTACGAAAATATCAAACTTTTTTATAAAATTAACAAGCATAGGCACTTTTGTTTTATTAGCATTACTTGCTATCTTATTTCTTTCAACAGAATCGACTCCTAAAATGATAATTTATTTTGTTGATATGGTGGTGCTTTCTATATATTGGATTTATAGTATGAAAACATTAGATGATATTAAAGAAGCCAAAGCTTTACTCGCAAATTTTAGTAATCAACCGCAAATGTAGGAGGGGTAAAGTACATTAAAGTTTTGACTTATTATGGTATGGAAAGAAGATAATTTCAATAACGTGCCAATTCTTGCATGAGTGCTTTAACTTCTTCTGTGTCAAAAAAGAGGTTAAACTCCAACTCTTTGGCAAATTCTTTAAGTAGAGCAATTTTTTTCGCTTGGCGCTCATTGGGATTTTGGGTGCGTTCAAGTTCGACATAGAGTCGTTGTTGGTACATCTCACGAATCTCTTCTTTTTTTTGAGGGCTTGATTTGGGTTTGGTACGTGGTTTGAGCCAAAAATAAAAAGCGACAAAAGCACTGCTTAGAATAAGAATTTGAGGGAGAAAATCCATAAATGACCTTTTCATGTAAAATGAGTTCATAGTATATCTAATCAAACGTGATAACATTTAGACTTTTTCATCACTTTTGTGTAGAATGGTGATTACAAATCTTCATACTGATTGAAATCCAAATGGAGTGCCACTGTATGCTAAACATAACACTCTTTAACGATATGGCATGAGTACTTCTCCACGACCATCTCACGTTTATCACGCTTCACCAAAATTAGCACTTTTAGCGGCCTGTGGAGCAGGAGTGTTGTGGGGAACGGGTGCGCTTGTTGTCAATGTGCTTGTCGCCAAACATGGCTTCACTCCTGAAAATATCTCTTTTTGGCGCTTTGCCATAGGCGCCGTTATTCTTGTCACTGTTTTTGGTCGTAGTATTGTATGGAGCAGGTTAAAGCCATTATTGCTTACGGTGCTGCTCAGTGGCGTAGCGATGGCGGGTTATGTGTTGCTTTGGTTTTTGGGCATCGAAAAAATAGGGGCGGCCATTCCAACATTGATTGCACTTTGTTTGCCACCCGTTATCGTCACTATTATCGCAATCATTCGCGGTCACGAAAAAGCAGATGCACTATTACTTTTGGTTCTTATGGGTGCTATCACTGGAACGATTTTGATCATTGTAAGTCATGCTAGTCCAACGAAATGTGTTGATGGTTACAACACATTGCTTGGTATTGTATTTTCGATTGGTTCGGCACTTTTGTATGCAGGGTTTTCTATGATCAGTGGGCGCATTTCAAGTGCCCTTGGTGCAGGAGCTGCTACGGCATGTTTGAGTGTTGTTGCAGCAGCCGTCATGAGCCTGTTTGCGTTTAATCAGCCACTGATCTGGCCTACCGATATGCCACTTCAAGTCTGGTTTTTGTATCTGGGTGTCGTCACGGCAGCCCTTGCTTTGCTTGCATTTAGTTGGGGTGCGGCACGACTAAAACCCACGACGCTTACAGTAGCTACACTGCTTGAGCCACTGACGGCTGTGGTTCTTTCCGCTCTCTTTTTGGATGAGCATCTGAGTGTTTTGCAGTGGATAGGTGGTATTCTTTTGTTATTCAGTATTTGGGTACTTGGGAAGAGAAAATAACCACGATTTTAGAGAAGTGATGCGTATAAACCATCAAATCTTAAACCACTTTTGTGTAAAATCTCTTAAACTAACACAAAGAGGAAATCATGCACTTTACAACTCCCCTTAAAAGCAACAGCACTAAAATTATGCTCATTGGCAGTGGCGAACTGGGCAAAGAGGTTGTCATCGAAGCCTCCCGTCTTGGCATCGAAACCGTAGCGGTCGATTCGTATCCGCAAGCACCCGCACACCTTGTGGCAAATCGAAGTTATGTGATCAATATGAAAAACAAAGAGGAGCTTTTGGAGGTGATTCGCCTTGAAAAGCCGACGTTCATCTTGCCTGAAGTGGAAGCACTCAGCATCGAAGCGCTCATTGAAGCGGAGAAAGAGGGTTTTTGTGTGATTCCCAATGCGGATGCCGTGAAAAAGACGATGAACCGCAAAAACATTCGCGAGTTTGCCGCCGAGCAATTAGGGCTTAAAACCAGTGGTTACGTCTTTGTTAAAACGCTTGAAGCATTGCAAGAAGCGACGAAAATACTAGGAATTCCGTGTGTGGTTAAGCCTGTTATGAGTTCTTCTGGGCATGGACAAAGTGTTATCCGAAGTGAGGCGGACATTCAAAAAGCGTGGGAGATCGCCAAAGAAGCACGCGGTGATGCAAGTGAGCTGATCGTTGAGGCGTTTGTGCCGTTTGACTATGAGATCACGCTTCTGACCGTGCGTAATGGCAAAGAGACCGTATTTTGTGAGCCGATTGGGCATATCCAAGAAAACGGTGACTATGTGCTCAGTTGGCAGCCCGTGCCGATGAAGCCTGAAGTGTTAGCCAAAGCACAGATGATGGCAAAAGCGGTGACCGATGGTTTGGGTGGTCGTGGGCTTTTTGGTGTCGAATTTTTTGTTAAAGACGATGAAGTGTACTTTAGTGAACTCAGTCCTCGTCCACACGACACGGGAATGGTCACGATGATCACGCAAAGCCAGAGCGAATTTGCTTTACATGTAAGAGCAGTTTTGGGCTTGCCGCTTGATTTTACGTTTTACGGCTCGGGTGCGAGTGGTGCGTTTAAAAGCATGAATGAAGAGCATGTGCCAACCCTCACGATTCCTGAGAGCGCATTTTCTAAAAATTCCTTTGTGCGTATTTTTGGAAAACCGGTGAGTCATGTGGGGCGCAGAATGGCAGTTGCACTTGTTTTAGATGAAGTGGAAGCAGCGAAAAAACGAGCGAAAGAGATTGTTGCGTCGATGGTCGGATAACGGTTCAGTATTTATAAAAAATTTACAAAAGAGGGCTATAATGAAAAAAGCCCAAAATTTAAAGAGTTTTTATGAATAAACATGTCATTGAACAGACAGTGATTTTCTTTAGCGTTTCCAAGTGGTTGTTTCTCTCCTCAGCTGTTGGTATTATGATAGGCGGGCTGATGTCCGTCTTTCTTAACATTCTCTCTACCGCCGAGCAGACGCGGAGTTTGCTCCCCTTTCCTTTCTATTTTACCCTCCCTTTTGCTTTGATGCTCACAACATGGATCGTGCGAACGTTTGATCAAAACGCGACGGGACATGGTACGGAAAAAGTCATTGAAGCGGTGCATAAACGAGATGGTTACATCAATGCCAAAGTGATTCCTGTTAAACTGGTTGCCACGGTTCTGACAATCTTTTCAGGCGGTTCGGTCGGAAAAGAGGGACCTGGTGCGCAAATCGGTGCAGGAGCGGCTTCGTTTGTGGCGACACTGCTCAAATTTTCCAAGACGGATCGTAAAAAACTGGTCATTTGTGGTATTAGCGCAGGATTTGCTGCGGTGTTTGGCACACCGATTGCAGGGGCTATTTTTGGGATTGAAGTGCTTATTATTGGCGTCATTATGTACGATGTTTTGCTGCCTTCGTTTATCGCAGGATTTGCGGCGTTTACCACCGCGCAGTTTTTGGGTGTGACGTATCACTATTATGACATCAACATGTACCGCGCGTTTAACTTGGATTTTGGATTGATTGGGCAAGTTGTGATGGCGGGGGTTTTCTTTGGCATTGTCTCAGACCTGTTTATCACTGCGGTCAATAAAATAGAAACAGGGATCAGAACGATTCCGTATAACCGCTATTTAAAAGCATTTGTGGCGGGTTTGGTGATGGTCATTGTCTCCTATTTTCTCTCGGAGAGTTATCTGGGGTTGGGGCTTGGCACGATTCGCGATGCGCTCAGCCCAAGTACGCTCATTTCCGATAATGTCCATTGGTACGACTTCATTTTAAAAACTATTTTTACCGCGATAACGCTGGGTTCGGGTGGCAGTGGCGGTATTATCACGCCTGTTTTTTACGTTGGGGCGACGAGTGGCGTTGTTTTTGGGCATCTGAGCGGCGATCACATTGCTTTATTTGCAGCGCTTGGGTTTGTGAGTGTTTTGGCGGGGACAACCAACTCTCCAATCGCTTCTATCATCATGGCAGTGGAGCTTTTTGGTGTGCATATGGCAAATTATGCGGCACTGAGCGTGGTGATTGCCTTTTTGATTACGGGGCATCGCAGTGTCTTTCAGTCTCAAAAGTTGGCATTGAACAAGGCGGATAACATCACGATTGGCAAAGGAAATGACCTTGATGATACTTCCATCAGCATTGATATGAAAGATATTGATAAAGTCAAACGCCTTCGCAATCGTTTGCGGTATAAAAGGCTGCGATGGCAAGTAAAAAATGCAAAGGATGATTTTGAATGAGTAAACGAAAAATCCTCATCAGTGCCTGTTTGATCGGCGAAAATGTCAAATACGATGGTGGCAATAATGCTTTACATGTAACGGTTTTGGAGCAGTGGCGGGAGGAAGGACTTTTGGTCTCATTCTGCCCTGAAGTACTCGGTGGATTGGCTGTGCCACGCCCTGCGTGTGAAGTGCTTGAGGGAACGAACACGGTTTTATGTAAGAGTGGTGAAGATGTAAGCGTTGCTTTTGCCAAGGGCGCTAAAGAGAGCCTGAGAATTGCCAAAGAAGAGGGCGTGTGCATGGCGATTTTAAAAGCGAGAAGCCCCTCATGTGGTAAAGACATCATCTACGATGGCACGTTTACGAGCACGCGCGTGAATGATTCTGGGATTACATGTAAGCTTTTACAAGAGAGTGGCATTGTGGTTTTTAGTGAAGAGGAGATAGTTTTAGCAGAAGCGTTTTGGAGGCAAAAAGGGGAGTGACCCCTTTTTGTTTTTATGCGTTATGCAAAATTATTTCGATGACTTCTTGGGTGTAAACCTCACTTGCGCCTTGTCTCTGCGCTGCTAAAAAGACATTGGCTGCGATAGTAGGAATGGCATCTGCGTTAATGCCCGCCTCTTTTAAACTCACCGGTGCGCCGATTTTAGTAAACCAGATTTTAAGGGCTACGATGCCTTCTTCGGCACTATTTTTCCCAAAAATATTTTGCGCAAAACGTTTGAATTGCGTAGGATTTTGCGTGTGAAACCATGTCATCCATGCAGGAATAACAATCGCCAAACCTGCTCCATGAGCGATGTTGAACAGTGCTGAGAGCGAATGCTCGATCATATGGTTGGGAAAAAGCGTTGGGTTGGTGCCCGCTGTCGTCACACCATTGAGTGCTTGGGTCGCCGCCCACGTAAACTCTGCTCTGGCATTGTAATCGTCAGGATTTTGAAGCAAAATCTCGGTGGTTTCCATGACGGTTTGGATAATGCCCTCAACCATGCGCGATTGAAAATGGGGCTGAACGCTCGCCGTTAAATAGCCCTCAATCACATGTGCGATGATGTCAACCGCGGAATAGGCGAGGTAATTTTTAGGAACACTTTTCGTGAGCTCTGGATTAAGAATCGAGAGTCTTGGATAGACATGAATGGAGGCAATGTTGTACTTTTGCTGTATCGTATCGTTCGTGACAACAGCAAAGCCGTTCATCTCGCTTCCCGTTGCGGCAAGGGTCATGATGGCATACACAGGAAGTGCTTTTTCAATGACAGATTTGCCAATAAAAAAGTCCCAAACGTCGCTATGGTATAACGCGCCTGCGGCGATACTTTTAGCACTGTCTAAAATAGAACCTCCTCCGATAGCAAGTACGGCTTGTACTTTTTCTTCTTTAGCAATGGCGATGCCTTCGTGCACTTTGGAAAGGATGGGGTTGCTGATGATGCCAGAGAGTTCCACCCACGCAATGCCTTTTTCGCTCAAACTGTCGGTCACTTTCTTATAAAGTCCATCGCTTTTGATGCGCTCACTGCCGTAACAGAGCAACACTTTGGTAATGGCATCGTTGGCAATAGCTGTGCCAATGAGGTTCTCTTTGTCTTTTCCAAATTCGATTTTTGTGGGGTTGTGGTAGGTAAAATCAACCATAAGTTCTCCTTGTTTTTGATGATGGTATTATAGAAGCAAAGGGCTCAAAAGCGATAGAACATTTACACAGAATGGTTGCCTAATCCTGCATAAAATCTTTACATGTAAATATCTAAAATCATGTTATTTCTGTACAATCAGGCAGATGTTGAAGCGACTCTTCAAAGCGTGTGTAGGTTTGAAGTGCGGTAATGACAAGCGATAATGGCTCATTTAAAATTTCTTGGAAGTCGATTTCATGGGCTGTTTTGACTTTAAAAGCCAATTGTTCAAGTGGTGGGGAAAATTCTGCATGGATGCCTTCTTTATTGCCTCTCGCATCAACGCGGTACCAGTCAAAATCTTTGAGATAAATCGCATTGAGTCCATGCAGCATGTAAGGTTCGCTTCCATTATCCACAAGGCTGAGTCGTTGGTAGCAAAAGCCTGCTGGAATGCCATTGGCACGACAGAGTGCAGCTAAAAGATGGCTTTTGGCATAGCACCATCCTGTCTCATAGGTTAAGACATCGCTCGCTTTACATGTAATGATCGCATCTTTATGATCTCCAGTATGGCGGATGTGGTCTCGCACAAAGGTAAAGCAGTTTTTGGCAATCTCAACATCGCTCGCGGCATCTCCTTTGAGCTCCTGAGCTTTTGCCAAAATCAGAGGGTGCTCAAAATCAATGATCGATGAGCTATGAAGATAATCTTTTTTTTCATAAAGCATCCATTTCCTTTATGAACTGTAAATCTGGTTTTGTGCTTTTTTAGAGAGTGAGCCAAACACAAGGTCGTACGAGTCATCGATCCACTCAAAGATCGACGCATCGTCCACTTCACCTTCGCAGATGATCGTATTCCAATGTTTTTTGTTCATGTGATACCCCGCGATGACACTCGTATACATTTCGCGCAGTTCTCGTGCGTAGAAGGGATCGCATTTGACATTGATGCGAGGAGGTCGGCTCTCTTCATCGATGAGGGCGAAGATTTTATTGCCGACTTTATACACGGCGGTCGTTTCATCAAACGGGTACTCTTTAATCGAACCCATGTGGCTTAAGCAGTAGTTGCTGAGGATTTCAAAGGTCATTTTATTTGCATCCACAGCTATTTTCGTGGTCGTTGACCATGCCACACGCTTGCATAAATGCGTAAATCGTGGTTGAGCCTACATACTTGAATCCTCGTTTTTTCAAATCTTTGGTCAGCGCGTCGGAGATAGGTGAAGTACATGCCGCGGTTTTGTAGTCTGCCACATCGTTGACAATCGTTTTGCCATCCACATAATTCCACAAATAGGTGTCAATTGAGCCAAATTCTTGAGTGATGGCTTGAAACAGTTTGGCATTAGTGATGATCGCTTCGATCTTTGGGCGACTTTTGATCACTTCGCCTTCATTTAAAATGCGTTCTACATCCATTTCACCAAAATGCGCCACTTTTTCAAGGACAAAACTGGCAAAGGCATTGCGGTAGCCGTCACGTTTTTTAAGAACGGTGAGCCAACTAAGCCCAGCAGATTGGGTCTCTAAACAAAAAAGCTCAAAAAGGGCGCGCTCATCATGCAGCGGTTTTCCCCACTCTTCATCGTGGTACGCCACGTAAGTTGGATCGCTCAGTTTGACCCAGCCACAGCGTGAAAGATTTGGAGCCATTTGGATTCCTCAGGCAGAAATATCGTTACGTGATTTTAGCGCAAGAGAGTTAACGAACAGAAACGATGCGTAAAATCTTTACATGTAAAGCAGTAAACCACTCACCGTAATGTTTTGGAAGTATCGTAGACCAATTCGTAGTAGTGATTGTTATTGAACGAAAACTCTGTGATGACTTCAAGTCCGAGCCTTGAATGCGCTTTAAATGAGCGTTGGTTAACTTTGTTGATGAAGGTCACCAAAATAGGGTAGCGTTTGCTCATCTCTTCTCGTGCAAAATCAAAAATCGCTTCAAGCGCACCACTGCCACGCACACTTTTATCGATGCAAACAGGACCGTATTGGTACGAGTTTTCGGTCGTGATCGTTTGTCCAAGATAGCTTAGATTGGGAAGGTCGTGAATCATCTGGGTAAAAATAGGCCAAATAGAGCAAAATTTCCACGAACCGCACATCACATACGCAACGACCGTGCCATTTTTACGCGCGATAAATAAAGCATTCTCTTCGTTGATGAGTTGGGTGAGTTGCTCTTTGGTAAATGACGTGGTCACAAAGCCATCTTTTTTATCTTCAGGGGTGATCGTGTCTATTTGGTACTTGCTATGAAGTTCTAACACGTCATCGATGTCATTCAGTGTTGCAATGCTTAGCTGCATACGCTTCCTTTTTTAGGCAAATTGTACTGCGTCTCACACTAAAATAGGATAAAAGAGAGAAAAAAACTCCTATTAACTTTTTGTTTATGAAAGATTAATAGAGCGTTTAAACAACTCCCCTATACTTTCATTACCAAGACAATTACCTCCTTTTTGTGTATCACTTAACCATTTTCAAGACAGCTTCCAGATTGCCCGGTCTGGAAGCTTTTTTCATTTTTAACACGCCTTCAAAGCAAAGCTTTTCAACGATGTTGGCAGAATGATTCTGTGTGGTATAATTTCCCCATGAAAACACTTTTAATCCTCCTTTTTTTCTTTACATGTAATGCTCTAGCCAGCACGCTGCATCTGTCTATCTCTGCCAATCCGAGCAGGCTTAATCCTATTCTTTCAACCGATTCGTCAAGCTCAACTGTGGCAAAATGGATTTTTAACGCCTTGGTGACGTACGACAAAGATGCGAACATTATCCCCGAACTTGCAGAAAGCTACACCTTTTTAGATGATACGACACTGATTTTCAAGCTGAGACAAGACGTGAAGTGGAGCGATGGCACACCTTTTAGTGCGAAAGATGTGCTCTTTACCTACGAGACAATCACCTCTCCTAAGATCTTTACACCGTACGCTTCGAGCTTTATGCACATTTTACATGTAAAGATGCTCGATGATTTTACCGTAGAAGTGAAGTACAAATACCCGTACTTTAAAGCGCTCGATGTGTGGATGATGGAGATATTGCCAGAGCATTTGCTTAAAAATGAAGCCGATTTGATGACAAGTAAATTCAACCAAAATCCAAGGGGCACAGGGCCTTATACGCTGAGCCAATTTAACATCTCCAAAGACATTGTTTTAGCTGCAAATCCAAGCTATTTTATTCATAAACCCACCATAGATACGATGATTTTTCACTACCTTCCTGACCCTTCTTCAGAATTTTTAATGCTTAAATCGCATCAGCTTGATGTTGGAACACTGAGCCCTTTGCAATTAGAGCGCCAAATTGATGAGGATTTTCGCAAACATTACACCCTGTATGAAGAGATTTCGCACACCTTTTCGTATGTGGGTTTTAACCTTAAATCTGAAAAATTTAAAGACCCGAGGGTGCGTGAAGCGCTCTCTTTAGCCATTGATCGCCAAGAGTTGGTTGATATTTTGTATTTTGGTCATGGCAAAGTCTGCACGGGTCCTTTTTTACCCGGAACGGGAGCTTTTAACGCGGATGTGAAAGCACCAAAACCGGATCTTCCACGAGCCAAAGCGCTTTTAAAAGAGGCGGGTTATGATGAAAACCATCCTTTTGAGTTTGAACTCACCACCAGTGCGAACCGCACGACTGCGGCACAAGTGTTGCAGTACCAGCTGCAAAAAGCGGGCATCGTGATGAAACTTCGCGCCGTAGAGTGGCAAGCTTTTTTAAATACCGTTGTTTTCCCCCGTAAATTTGATGCCGTTTTGATTGCATGGAGTTTAGCCATTAACCCCGATGCGTATACCCTTTGGCACAGTGAATCCATGCGCAAAGGTGGATTTAATTTTATTGGGTACGAAAATGCTGAGGTAGATCGGTTGATTAAAGAGGCGGAAAAAATTGTGGATCAAGAGAAATTTGATGCACTTTATCAAGAAATTTTTGCCAAAATTGTTGCGGATAATCCTTATCTTTTTTTAGTCATCCCCAATGAAATTACAGCCGTCAATAAAGAGATAACCCCCGTCTCAACCTCGATAATTGGGGTTTCGCACAACCTTATTGATTGGATTAAACCGTAAACTTAATTTTTCTTTGCCTAAAGTTGTGCTATAATTTGTCTCTTCACACACAGAATGTTAGAAATATTAGTTTAAAGGATATGAAATGAAAAAAACATTGTTTTCATTGGCGGCATTAACATCTTTGGCATTTGCAGCACCAACTGCATACAACTACGAGGTAACACCAACTATTGGTGGTGTTTATCCAGAAGGTAATCTTGATCTTAAAGAACAATTAACCTATGGTTTGAGATTTGGTATCAATCTTGATAACACTATCTTTGATCAATTCGAGCTTGGTTATGACAGATCTGACAATATTGATTATAAAGCGGGCAGAAATGACAGTACTGACTTTAACCGTTACTATGGTAACTTGGTTAAAGAGTACAAAATGACTCCTGAGACTGCATTGTACGCGTTAGTGGGTATCGGTTACGAAGATCTTAGCAATGAGCAACTTCAAAACAGAGACAGTATGTTTGCACAATACGGCGGTGGTGTAAAATACTGGGTAACAGATAGTTTCGCTCTTAAAGCAGAAGTTCGCCATGCGATTAAATTCCACGGTGGAGACAATAACTTGTTCTACAGCCTTGGCTTTACCATTCCTTTCGATGCAAAATCAGCGCCTGTTGCAGCAGCAGCGGCTAAACCTGAGCCAAAACCAGCTCCGGTTGTAACAGCACCTAAAGACAGCGATAACGATGGTGTCTATGATGATAAAGACAAATGTCCTAATACTCCAAAAGGTACTGTTGTTGATGCAGATGGTTGTACTAAAATCATTCGTTTACATGTAACATTTGATTTTGATAAATCAACTGTAAAACCAGAGTTTATGCCTGAGATTCAAAAAGTAGCAGACTTTATGAAAGTAAACCCAGGTTACAGTGTTGTTCTTGAAGGTCATACTGACTCTAAAGGTAGCGACGCTTATAACCAAAAACTTTCTGATCAACGTGCAAAAGCAGTTGCAAAAGCCCTTGGAAATCTTGGTGTTGCAGCAGCTAAAGTAACCACAGAAGCGTATGGTGAGAGCAAACCAGTTGCAACCAATGACACTGAAGCGGGTCGTTCTGAAAACAGAAGAGTTGACGCAATTTTCAAAAAATAGTTTTAGAGGATCATAAGCGTGCCTATGGATTTTAGCTGGAGTATGGTTGTCAATTTTGTTACCCTTTACGGGGTGAAAGTACTTGCCTCTTTTCTGATTTTCTTTATCGGTAAAAGAGTAGCAGCCCTTTTAACAGCGATTGTTGTTAAAGGGATGCGCACGTCAAAGATTGACGAGACCATTACCAGCTTTTTTTCCAATGTCATCTATTTTGGTCTTTTGGTGGTGATTATCCTAGCAGCTCTAAGCAACCTAGGGATAAACACCACCTCTTTCTTAGCCGTTCTTGGCACAGCAGGTCTAGCCATTGGGCTTGCACTTCAAGGCACACTTTCCAATGTTGGAGCGGGTATTTTACTCGTCTTTTTCAGACCGTTTAAAATCGGTCACTCTGTACAAGTTGCAGGTGAAAATGGCACCGTTGAAGAGCTCAATCTCTTTAGTGTTGTGCTTAAAACAGCAGATAATAGGCAGATTATTATTCCCAATTCTGCGGTGATTGGTAAAAACATCATCAACTTCTCCGCCAAACCAACCTCACGTATCGATCTTCTTTTTAATATAGGCTACGAAGATGACCTTCGTCTTGCCAAAGAGACACTCCAAGCCATCGTTGATGCTGAAGAGAAAATCTTAACAGATCCTGCTCCTTTTGTCGCAGTAAGTGAATTAGCACCCACAAGTGTGAAACTGGTTGTGCGTCTTTGGGTTAAAAATGAAGATGCTGCGTCTGTTACATTTGCTATTACTGAAAAAGTTAAACTCTCTTTTGATGAAAAGAGGATCACTATTCCTCATCCTCCTTTAGTTGAAAAACCTCTCGCGTAACTATTTTCCAAAAACCTGCTGAATGATAGAGCTTCCACTAGAGAGTGGATTGCTACGAAGCGCTTTTTCTTTCTCTGCAATCATATAAAAAAGACCATCGAGCGTTTTTCGACCGATGTAATCTTCAATACTCTCATCACCACTTGGAACAGCATCGCCCATCCCAAACCCTTTTGCAATCGATGAGGCTTGTCCTACAAGGGCATTGTTTGAAACGCTTGATGTCGTACTACTGCCACCTGCAAACTCTTTGAGGCTTTGATACGAGCTCATCACTTGGTTTTCACTGATACTCTCTTTGATGATCGGCATAATGGCACTGAGCAGTTTTGTGCCTGATTTCGTTTTAAAATAATCTGTAGCCGCGGTATTACTTCCTTTGACAATTGCATTTGCATCTTCGACACTCATACCTGAAATCGTATCGCTCAGAATCGAAGCAGTTTTTGGAACAGCCTTGGTTGCTGCAGTGTTCATTGTTTTGACAAAATCATCCACATAGCTTTTGCCACCGAGTTTTTCAGCCGCAGTGGCTACGGGTTTCATCGAAGAAGGCAGTGGAATTTTAACGGCACTGTTGTTTAAAAATCCTCCCTCTTTTCCCAACAATGACACAGCTTGTTGTGCTCCAAGACTCAGGGCTTCTTTGACGCCTGAAGTGGCATTGCTTTGTGAGGTTGTTGAACTACTTGAGGTCGTTGTTTTGGGTGTGGAGGTTGCACTAACGGCACTATTAACAGCGTCTTGCCAATTCGCAGCGCACAGCATAAGGGGCGCTAAAAGTATAAGGCTTTTGGGTAACATGTAGCTCCTTTTTAATGGTCTTGAAGTTATAATAGTACTTTACATGTAAAAGAAGTATTAAGGGTGAAGATGAAGACAATTTTATTCGATTTAGACGGTACATTGATCGATTCAACCGATGCAATATTGGAAAGTTTTAGTGTTGCGTATGAGACCTTTGGACGCTTAGTTCCTGAGGACGACATGATCAAAAAACTCATTGGACATCCTCTTGATTTGATGTTTACCATGCTGGGAATTGATGCGTTAGAAGCCGATGAGTATGTTCATGCGTATAAAGAGCACTACAGACTGATTTCACGCAAAAAAACGACACTGTTGCCTCTGGCATATGAAGCCATCACGCGAGCTTCAAAAATGGCCATTTTGGGTATTGTGACGACAAAGACGGCACAGTATTCCGAAGAGCTTTTAGAGCATTTAGGCGTGATGCACCACTTTAAAGTGTTGATTGGAAGAGAGTCAGTGACCCATCCCAAACCTCACCCTGAACCCATTCAAAAAGCATTGATAGCGCTGAATGCTGATCCTGAACAGACATGGATGATCGGCGATACACCTATGGATATTATCTGTGCAAATGAAGCGGGAGTAAAGAGTATAGGCGTGCTCTGCGGGTACAGTACGCAGTATGAGTTACAAAAATACACTTCTTTGATTGGTCGTGATGCCTTAGACGCTGTTAAAATGATTGGACAACACACTTAGTATTTTTATTATATCTTTATCATATTGTTAGACTATGATTTTGCGTAAGGCTTGGTTAAACGATTATTAAACCATAGGTGGGTACGTTTCATTTATGAGTTATTAAGAGAATGCTAAGTAGAATGGGAAAATCATCAGAAATGAATGTACGAATAACAATTATAATCTAAGGGGAACTTAATGGCAAAAGTCATGAAAACTATGGATGGTAACGAAGCTGCCGCATACGCATCTTACGCCTTTACCGAAGTCGCAGGCATTTACCCAATTACACCTTCTTCTCCAATGGCGGATTTCACCGACATTTGGGCAAGTCAAGGTAAAAAAAACTTATTTGGTATGCCTGTTAAAGTTGTTGAAATGCAAAGTGAAGGTGGCGCAGCTGGAACCGTGCATGGTTCGCTTCAAGCAGGTGCCCTTACAACGACCTATACCGCTTCTCAAGGTCTGTTACTTAAAATCCCAAATATGTATAAAATGGCAGGTGGATTACTTCCAAGTGTTATCCATGTCGCCGCTCGTACCCTTGCAACGCATGCACTTTCTATCTTTGGTGACCACCAAGATGTGTATGCCGCTCGCCAAACAGGCTATGCAATGCTCTCTTCTGGTTCAGTTCAAGAAGTCATGGACTTAGCAGGTGTTGCACATTTATGTGCCATTAAAGGGCGTATTCCTTTTATGCACTTTTTCGATGGTTTTAGAACATCGCATGAGATTCAAAAAATTGAAGTGATGGACTATGCCGTTTTCGATAAGCTTTTAGACAAAGAAGCTGTTCAACGTTTCCGTGATGATGCACTTAACCCAGAGCATCCTAAAACGCGTGGTACAGCACAAAATGATGATATCTATTTCCAAGGCAGAGAAGCGCAAAACAAATTTTACGATGCGTTACCTGACATTGTAGCCCATTATATGGCTGAAATCTCAAAAGTAACAGGAAGAGATTATAAACCTTTCACCTATTATGGTGCGAAAGATGCTGATCGTATTATTGTTGCGATGGGTTCTGTCACAGAGTGTTTGAAAGAGACGATTGATTATTTAATGAGCAAAGGTGAAAAAGTTGGTTTGATTACACCGCATCTTTACCGCCCATTTAGTATCAAATATTTGATGGACGTTATGCCTGAATCCGTCAAAAAAATTGCAGTGCTTGATCGTACCAAAGAGTCAGGATCTATCGGTGAGCCATTGTTCTTGGATATGCGAGCTGCATTTTATGGACATAAAAATGCGCCAGTCATCGTTGGCGGACGTTATGGTCTCTCTTCAAAAGACGTTGATCCAGCACAAATGTTGGCTGTTTTTGAAAACCTCAAATTGGCTGAGCCTCACAATGACTTTACTATTGGTATCTTTGATGATGTTACCTTTAAATCATTGGATGTTAAAGAGAAAATCAGTTTGGGTGAGCCTGAGACGAAAGAGTGTCTCTTCTACGGACTTGGAGCGGATGGTACCGTAGGCGCAAATAAAAGTTCGATTAAAATCATCGGTGATGAAACCGACATGTATGCACAAGCGTATTTTGCCTATGACTCCAAAAAATCAGGTGGCTTTACCCGTTCTCACTTACGTTTTGGAAAACACCCAATTCGTTCAACCTACCTCGTTTCTAACCCTCACTTTGTCGCCTGTTCTGTGGCCGCATACCTTGAGTTGTATGATGTCATCGATGGTATTAGAGAGCATGGAACATTTCTTCTGAACTCCATTTGGGATGCTGATGAGACGATTAAACGTATTCCAAATAAAGTCAAACGCATTTTAGCAACCAAAAACGTTAATTTTTACATTATTAACGCTACAAAATTAGCACGTGACATTGGTTTAGGTAACAGAAGTAACACCATTATGCAATCTGCTTTCTTCAAACTTGCAGAGATTATTGATTTTGAAGAAGCACAAGCCTTTATGAAAAAACAAGCCTACAAAACGTATCACAAAAAAGGTGATCAAATTGTTGAGCTTAACTACAAAGCGATTGATGTGGGGGCTAATGGTTTGATTAAAGTTGAGGTTGATCCTTCATGGGCAAGCCTTAAAGATGAAGTCAAAACACAAGATGTGGTTATGTACAAAGGTACGCCATTTGTTGAAGCAATCGCAAAGCCAGTCAACGCTGCGCGCGGCGATAGCTTACCTGTTTCTGTTTTCAATGGTTACGAAGATGGTACGTTTGAGCATGGAACCACTGAATATGAAAAACGTGGTGTTGGTGTCACGGTTCCAAAATGGATCGAAGAAAACTGTATTCAATGTAACCAGTGTGCCTTTGTCTGCCCACATGCTGTTATTCGTCCATTCCTTATCAATGATGCAGAGTTCGCCGCTGCCCCTGAGGGTGTCAAAACCCATGCACTTGATGCAAAAGGAAAAGAGCTTAAAGGTCTAAAATACAAAATCCAAGTCTCTTCACTTGACTGTACAGGCTGTGATCTGTGTGTTGAAGCATGTCCAACCAAAGAGAAGTCGCTTGTTATGGTTCCACTGGGTGAAAGTCTTGAAGCGGGTGAGCAAGAAAATGCAGATTACCTCTTCAAAAAAGTAACGTATAAAGATGATATTCTCTCTAAAAGCAGTGTTAAAGGTGCTTTGTTTGCACAACCACTCTTTGAGTTCCACGCAGCATGCCCAGGTTGTGGTGAGACGCCTTATATCACGCTTGCAACCAGACTTTTTGGTGATAGCATGATGATTGCCAATGCAACTGGATGTTCCTCAATTTATGGCGGTTCTGCGCCTTCGACACCATACCGTAAAAATGACAAAGGTCATGGTCCAGCATGGGGTAACTCACTCTTTGAAGACAATGCGGAATTTGGTCTTGGTATGCATGTTGCTACCGAAACAATGCGCCATAGAGTTCACTCTGTTATGGAAGCATCTGTTGAGAAAGCGCCAAATGCGATCGCAGCACTTTACAAAGATTGGATCGAATTTAGAGACGATAGAGTCAAGTCTACTGAAATTCGTGATCTTTTAGTACCACTTTTACAAGCAAATCCAACGGCAGCGGGTGCGGATGTCATTCTTAGCCTCAAACAGTACATTTCTAAAAAATCACAATGGATTTTTGGTGGAGATGGTTGGGCATACGACATCGGTTACGGCGGATTGGATCATGTTATTGCTAGTGGCGAAGATGTCAACATCTTGGTTCTTGATACTGAGGTTTACTCCAATACCGGCGGTCAAAGCTCAAAATCTTCTCGTGCAGGTTCTATCGCTCAATTTACAGCAGCAGGAAAACCAAGTCAGAAAAAAGACCTTGGCTACATCGCTATGACATACGGTAACGTATTTGTGGCACAAATCAACTCTAACGCCTCTGCGGCACAAACGATTAAAGCCTTTGAAGCAGCCGAAGCGTATCCTGGTGTATCACTCATTATCGCTTATTCTCCATGTATCGCACATGGTATTAAAGGTGGTCTTGGAAAATCAGGTAACCAAGGTGAGCTTGCTACTAAATGTGGTTACTGGCCGATTTATACCTACGATCCACGCCTTGAAGCAGAGGGTAAAAACCCAGTTAAAATTACAGGAAAAGAGCCTGATTGGTCATTGTATGATGATTTCTTGATGAACGAAGTTCGTTATGCGTCACTTAAAAAGTCAAATCCAGAGCATGCGCAAGCACTCTTTGAACACAACAAAAAAGATGCACAACGTAGATGGAGACAGCTCAACCGTTTAGCCATTGCTGACTTCTCAAATGAGGTTGAAGGGGCGTAAAAACCTCTTCTTTGAAGAGCAAAAGTAGTTTACTTTTGCTCTTTTTTTTTCTTTGATTCTCTTCTTTCTTAAGTGAAAATTCCCCTTATCTTTCTAAGCTTCATTTAACGCTAACCTCTATAAAATCGAACGTAATCTATTTTAGTTTAAGGAGGTTTAAGATGTTTCAATCCACAATGTCGCGCCAGAGTATTATGGCGTTTTTATTCGCTTGGATTCTCGTTCCTTTAGCGATGGCAGATGCGTTTACGCTTGCCCCTTTGCCTTATGCCAACGATGCGCTTGAGCCTGCCATCGATAAAGAGACGATGCAGATCCATCATGACAAACATCATCAAGCGTATGTTACCAATCTTAACGCGCAAGTAGCAACCTATCCTGAACTTTCCACGTTGAGCCTTGAGAAGATAATGGCGTCGATGTCCAAATACAATGCAGCCGTACGTAACAACGGCGGAGGGCATTACAATCACGATCTTTTTTGGAAACTGATGGCACCTGTGGGAAAAGGTGGCACACCCTCAGTAGCACTTCAAAAAGCGATTGAGCGTGATTTTGGAAGTTTAGATAAACTGAAAGAGATGTTTGAAAAAGCAGGCGCAACGCGCTTTGGCTCAGGTTGGGCATGGGTGATTGTAAGTGCAGATAAAAAGCTTGTGATTACGTCAACTCCCAATCAGGACAATCCGCTGATGGACGTGGCAGACATAAAAGGAACACCGATTTTAGCCGTCGATGTTTGGGAACATGCTTATTACCTCAAATACCAAAATAAACGAGGGGATTACCTTAAAAATTGGTGGAGTGTGGTGAATTGGAATGAAGTCAATGCTCGCTTTGATGCGGCATTGAAGTAGTCAAAAGGATTTACATGTAAGGTCTGAAATCCTTACATGTAAACGGTTTTAGTTTTGAAGTTCTGCTTCGACTTGTGCGTTTGATTTGACCACGTCACCACTTCCATGAATGATATGAGGGATACAACTTGTACAGACATGAATAGTCTCTCCATTTTTCATCGCTTGAATAAAAACCGCCCCCGCACTCTCTTCACTGGTTCGTAAACAGACATTACAGACTTGCATTGCATTGATTTGCATCGAAAACTCCTTGTTAAATGTGATGTATTATAGTTAAAAAAAAGGTCGAAAAGATTGAGCGAGATCAAGCTTTGAGACGTTAAAGTCTAGAAAAGCCTACAAAAAGAGCACCACGCTGATCATTGCGTCGATACCGATGTCTACGGGTTCTTTGCCGATGAGTCTTGCGCTGTTTTTGACGTGGAAGATGATTTGGCTGAGCAGAATCTCAAAATTGAAGTTGGAAGAATCTTGGATGCTCTCTTTGCGGCTTTTGATGGAAGAGAGATTTTCAAGCATCTCCCATGAAGGTGATTGCCCCACGAGAAGTTTATTTTGAAACTCGACTTGCCAGTTGTTTTGCCATGTGAGAAAGAGGTAGCGACCTTTGTCGTCTTTGCCCGTTTTGATCTTCCATTTGATCACTTCAAGGTAGTAGTAGAGCTTTTTAAAGCGCTCTTCATCGTACGAAAGGGTGGTGATTTGATGCCCTTCACCGATTTTGTAGCTCTCCCACAAGAGTTTATAAATGCCTAAAATGAGAAAATCGTTACGCTCAGGAATGGTGCTGTTTTTATCAAAAGCGAGCCTAAGGTAGTCGTCGTACGTTTTGAGGTAAGCGCCATTGTACTGCATGCGAATCGTGTTTTTCGTGTTTTTCATCTCCGTAAAAATGTACTTTTGGCTCTCTTTACTAAAGCCATTGGGATTGCGAAGATCGAGCTTCTCTTTGTAGAGGATGAGGTTATCAACACTTTTTCTAAAATCATACTGCAATGAGGTCGCTCCATGTGATTGCAGTACTTCTCCGATCTTCTCTTGATTGGGTGCCGCACAACCGCACAAGAGAAACAAAGCCAAAAAGCCGTGTCTAATCATCCACGATTTCCTTCCCTTTTTTCATCTGTTTTTTGATAATTTTAATGCTATCGTGAAGGGCTTCGCGTTTGATCAAATCGGTCTCATTTTTGAGCTCTTGCTTTAAGAGAATGTGTCTGAGTTTGAGTTTTTTGACAAGCTCTTTGACCGCTTTTTTTTTCGTAGACTCGGCACTTTCTGGGCTCATCCCAAATAATTCTTGCATCTTTTGGATAAATTTTAAGCCGCTCATGAGGTACTCCTTGGGCTTGAGGCGTGTGTTAGGTCGCTTATTTCGGCTTCATTTAAGATCAAAGCTTCACGACCTTCGGTGGATTCGGACGTGGCGTGAACGAACAGCGTGTGCGCAACTTTGCTAAGCTCAGAAGCGATTGTGTAGGCATAGCTCGTGTCGTTCATGAGTGAGGTTGCCATGGTGTAGGTGATTTTATTGGTACGGATGAGATTATCGAGTGATTTATTGGCGGCGATGTCGTAATTTTGAGCATCGAGTTGGAGTTTGCTTAAGAGTAAAACGGCGACATCTTCTTCGGAAGTGTTAAAGATCATCTGCATGGTGCGCAGGTGTTTGATGAGAGTTTTGCGAATGTGGTTGTACTCGTTTTTGATGTATTCGTTGTCCGATTCGAGGTAGCGAAGCATGTTTTTTTGCATGTGCTTTGCCGCTTTAAACGCTTCAACAATGTCAATCGTTGCGTTTTTGATGGGGATAAATTGCTGAGTTGTGACATCGGAAAACTTTCCTTGCGCCACAATGGCAAAGGTGATGATCTTGCCGTAAATCTCTTTGATGCGCCTCTCGTAGTAGTCATCCATGTTTACATGTAAGGCTTGATCGCGCCTTTTTAAAATATCTTCGATCTCCATGCCTGAGGAGATATCCTCTTTAGTGACGCTTAATCCTTGCGCGATGATGTCGTAAACATTGTTGTAAAGATGTTTCGTCTCTTTTAAAAGGGTCGCTTGAGCGGTATCTGGAAAATCAAGCGCTGCGTCGTTGATAAACAAAACATCATCGATGGCATTTTCAGCAGTGATTTTGGGTTGAAAAAAGTAATTGAGCAGGCTGACCAAATGGTGCACGAGTGGGGCGAAGAGAAGCACGCAAAAGAGGTTAAAATAGGTGTGATACAGAGCAAGTTTTAGCGTGTAATCCTGCTCAGAAATCCCAAAAAATGGCGCGGTATGGTCAATGAAATGGATAAATTGCGGAACAAAACCGATGAGCAACACGCCCGTTAAGGTGTTAATCAAAAAGTGCGCCGCCGCGAGCTTTTTACCTTCCATTCCAGCGCCAAGAGCACCTAAAATAGCGGTAATCGTCGTTCCTATGTTCGCCCCGATGGTCAGCGCAATGGCATTTTCATAGGTGATTTGCGACGCCGAAAGGGCGGTTAAAATTAACACCAATGAAGCGTGCGAGGACTGCATGACGATGGTCATGACCGCACCTATGATCGCAAAAAGGATGATGCCTGTAAAGCCATCGGCGGAGTATTGGGTGAGATCAATGGTGGCTTTAAACGCGTCAAACCCCTCTTTCATGTAGGCGATGCCCAAAAAGGAGAAGCCAAGTCCTGCAAGCGCGTAACCGATGCCTTTAAGACGCTTGCTCTCTTGAAAAATAAAGAGCATGCCAAAAACAAGCATCGGCAAAGCGTAGGTCGCGATGCTAATTTTCAGCCCAAGCCCTGCAATCAGCCACGCCCCAGTGGTCGTACCGATGTTTCCGCCTAAAATGATGCCCACACCTTGCGCAACGCTGATCAGCCCTGCGCTGATAAACGAGATCGCGATGACAGCGGCTAGACCACTGGATTGCATCAGCGTGGTGATGACCGTTCCAAACAGGATGCTTTTGTAGAGACTGTCAGTGATTTTTTTGAGAAATTTATCGAGCAGTCCGCCCACGAAAAAACGAAATCCCTCTTCAAGGCTTTTCATTCCAAAGAGAAAAATGGCGACACCTGCGGCAATCGAAAGCAGATTTTGATTGTAAAAAAAGGTAAACGAAAGCGCTATGATAACGATAAAAAGAAACAGACGTTTCACAGGGTTTCCTTTACATGTAAAGTAGTTGAAGGGCAAATTATTGTACACTTTTTTTGATATAATTGCCGAAAAAAAGGACTCAAAATGCCATTATTAGATAGTTTTTGTGTAGATCACGTCAAAATGCCCGCTCCTGCGGTAAGAGTTGCTAAAACGATGAAAACGCCTCATGGCGATGAGATCACCGTGTTTGATCTTCGTTTTTGCAAACCCAACGAAACGATTTTACCCGAACGCGGTATTCATACCCTAGAGCATCTCTTCGCAGGCTTTATGCGCAACCACCTTAATGGCGAAGGCGTTGAGATTATCGACATTTCACCGATGGGCTGTCGTACCGGTTTTTACATGAGTTTGATCGGCACACCTGAGCCTAAACGCGTGGTGAGTGCGTGGAAAGCTTCGATGAATGACATCTTACATGTAAAGAGTGAAAACGATATTCCTGAGCTCAATATTTATCAGTGCGGAACCTATAAAATGCACTCGTTGGATGAAGCGCACGACATTGCTTCTACGATTTTAAGCACCGAAATTGGTGTGATGGATAACGAAGCTTTAAAACTCGATACTTCAAAAATTTCATAGACTTCTTTTCGAACTCCTAACACGCTTTTAAAGCAAAGCTCTAAAAGCTACGTTAACACTAGGTTTTGCTCGGCGCAAAGCCCACGCACCTTTGGTGCTTTGACTTTTTGCAACATTCGTTTTGCAAAAAGTCTACTCATTTTAACGTCTCGATAAGAACCTTTTCTATATGATTAACTTTTTGTTTTAAACAAAAACTTAGGGTACACACAATCTTATGAGTAAGGAAGGTTTTTATGGAGCGTTTAATCGCACGGTATAAAGAGGGCAATCTGATTGTTCTCATTCTTTTAGGTATGGTTTTGGGCGTTGTGATTGCACTCATTTCGCCAATGGCTGCACAGGCAGTTTCGATTTTAGGAAAACTCTTTGTTGGAGCGCTTAAAGCGGTGGCTCCCATTCTCGTTTTGGTGCTTGTCTCAACGGCGATTGCGACCAAACCCGTGGGTGTTCAAACGAACATCAAACCCATCGTTCAACTCTACGCCATCGGTACGTTTTTAGCCGCACTCGCAGCGGTTATCGTCAGTTTTGCGTTTCCTGTAACGTTGATACTTTCTAGTGGCGCAGATGCGGGTTTAACACCGCCTCAAAGCATCATTGCTGTGATCAAAGGCTTTTTGGTGAGCATGGTTGACAATCCTATCAATGCGCTCGCAAAAGGCAATTATATCGGTGTGCTCACTTGGGCAGTAGCCGCTGGTATTGCGCTTCATCATAGCAGTGAACAGACTAAAGTGGTGCTAAAAGACGTGAGTGATGCGATGACCAAAATCGTTCAAGCCGTCATTCGCTTAGCGCCCTTTGGTATCTTGGGTTTGGTCGCAGAGACCTTTGCCGAAACGGGTTTTGCCGCACTGCTTGGGTATGGAAAATTGCTCATTATTTTGGTAGGAACGATGCTGTTTGTAGCCCTTGTGCTCAATCCGATCATCGTCTACGTTAAAACCAAACGCAATCCGTATCCCCTTGTGTTCACATGCTTAAAAGAGAGCGGTGTTACGGCATTTTTTACCCGTAGTTCTGCGGCGAATATTCCTGTCAATATGGCGTTGTGCAAAAAATTAGGGCTTCATGAAGACACCTACTCCATCTCTATTCCCTTAGGTGCGACGGCGAATATGGCAGGTGCGGCGGTTACGATTACGGTCTTAACGCTTGCAACGGTCAATACGCTAGGTATCTCCGTAGATCTTCCAACCGCACTGCTCTTAAGTGTGGTTGCAAGTATCGCCGCAGCGGGTGTTTCAGGCGTTGCCGGGGGTTCACTTCTTTTGATTCCTCTGGCGTGCGGTCTTTTTGGTATTAGCGATGAGATTGCGATGCAAGTGGTTGCGATAGGATTTTTAATCGGGGTCGTTCAAGACTCGACAGAGACGGCGCTGAACAGTTCAACAGATGTTGTTTTTACCGCCGCATGCTCAGATGAGCCGATACGGTTATAAGCGTTACATGTAAAAGAGTTTGGCAGTTAATTGGAGTGGACTTCTTGCAAAATGTGTTTTGCAAGAAGTCAAAGCACCTAAGGTGCGTGGGCTTTTCGCCAAGAATTACTCAGTGTTAACGTAGGTTCTGAAGCTTTGCTTTAGAAGCGTGTCAAAAAGTAGATCGGTAAAACTCCAATTTTTTGCCAAATCCCAGTGTATTGTCCGTAAATTTGAGATACTCAATTTCGATGCTCCACAACGAAGGCATCATTGCTATCACGTAAGGAAAGCGCTTCAAATAGGCTTTTTTCTCCGCTTCGTTGGCGGCTTTAAAAACGCCCGTAAATTGAACCCCTTGAATTTTCCCCACCATCTTCGTTTCTAATGCAACCGCTCCTGCAACCTGCTCGTTTTCAAGGGCTTCGTGTCCGTGTCTCGTTTTGGCATCGGTGGCGATGACAAACGTTGCACTCTCTGGGATAAACGCATAAAAACACGAGGTGCAGTAGGGTAGATTTACTTTACATGTAGCGAGTGTAAGCAGATGATGTTTCTTTAAAAATGCGGTGATAACAGGCTCTAACATGGGCATCCTTTGAAAAAAAGTATAACATATTTTCTTTCGCTCTTTTAAATTTTAAAAGGATTAAGATTCAAGCATGAATGCTAAAGGAGTCTTTGATGCGATTGATCCTCTGTTTTGCCCTTATTGTGGGCTCTCTTGTTGCGGCTGAAAATCCTATGAGTTTGCAATTTACCGGTGTAAAAACCACCCATGTGATGAGCGATGGAAGCCTTAAAGAGGTTTTGATTGAGCGTCACAGTGATGTTACATGTAACGTGGTGGGCATCAATCCTGAAGCGATTTTTAGCGGGGATTATGCGGGTAAAAATGTTCCTCCCGCGTGCAAAAAAAGCTTTGTCACAACCGTTGGGAAGGTGCAACCCATGAGTTTTGCGCAAGGGGTTACCACTGTGGGCGAAGTTGAAGTGCTGGATTTTATTCAAAACAAAGCCAATGTGAAGCCTGATGAATATATCTTAATCGATGCGCGCAAGAGCGATTGGTATGAGCAACTTACCATTCCTAGCAGTGTGAACATTCCCTTTGATGAGATCGAGTACGATGAGGCGATTCCTGAAGATTTTGAGCGAGTGCAAAAGCTTTTGGGCTTTCACGCCCTTGGTTCAACGTATGATTTTAGCCATGCCAAAACGGCATTGTTTTTTTGCAATGGCATTTGGTGTGTGCAGTCGCGCTTAGCGATTGAAAAACTGATCAAAATGGGGTATCCAAAAGAGAAGCTCTTGTGGTACCGAGGTGGCTTGCAAGATTGGCTTTTGCTGGGCTTTAGCGCTATTTCGCCCAAGCGTTAGATGTTTACATGTAAGCTTAGGAAAGAGGTGCGTGAAGGTCTTCATCGCTTACGGTGATGCTTTTGCGCCACTTCTCGATTTGGAGATCGTTTTCTAAAATATGCTCCACCAGCCATTTCTTAGCGATCATCTTCATACTTTTTTGAAGATCTTCAATGCCCTTTTTCTCTTTAAGGATTTTGGTCATCCCCTCGATGATGCTCTCATGAAATTTCTTATGTTTCTCCAGCAGCGGATACTCAAGGTTTTGCATATACGCCTCTTCCTCTTTAAAGTGTTTTGCCATGTAGTCGAAAAACTCTTTAAACAGGTTTCCAAGCTCTGCTTTGTCCGTCTTAGCAGGATCGAGTGCTTGAACTGCGTTTGCCAAATCGAAAAGTTCTTGATGTTGTTTGTCTAAAAGCGCATGATGCAGACTAAATTTTTCATTCCATTCTATGAACACTGACGTTCCTCATAATTCTTTTGACGGTATTTTAGCACGCTTTGAGCTCTTTTGAGCAAGAATTGGTTAACATATAAGGAGTAAAATGGTGTTTATTATTTTTAAGGAAAATTGGATGATAATTCAAACGTTAAAATCACTGCTCATTTTAATTCCCCTTCTTTGGTTGGGTTGCTCTGACAATAAGGCAAAACCAGCTCCTTTACCGCAAGTTGAGGTCGGTGTGTATACCTTAACTTCCCAAGCCATTACGCTTTCGCGAGAGCTTCCCGGTCGTACCAAAGAGACGGTCATTTCTGAGATTCGCCCTCAAGTGGGTGGCATCATTCAAGCGCGTTTCTTTGAAGAGGGAAGCATCGTGAAAAAAGATGCCGTGCTCTACCAGATCGATCCAGCATCCTACCAAGCTGCTTTTGATGAAGCCAAAGCAGCACTCAAAAATGCCGAAGCAACGCTAGAGTCTTCGCGTCTTAAAAGTGAGCGCTACGCAGATCTTGTCAAATTAGAAGGTGTTTCTAAACAAGATACGGAAGATGCCAAAGCGGCGTATCTGCAAGCTATGGCGAGTGTGGATGAAAAAAATGCCGCCTTACAAAGTGCTCGGATCAATCTTGACTACACCAAAATCAAAGCACCGATTAGCGGGCGTATTGGCACATCAAGCGTGAGTGTGGGTGCCCTTGTGAGTGCAAGTCAAACCACAGCGCTTGCTACGATTCGTACCCTCGATCCGATCTATGTCGATCTCACGCAATCGAGCACGCAACTCTTAAAACTCAGAGCACTTCTAGCACAACAGGGGATTAAAAAAGGGAGCACGAAGCTGGCATTAAATCTTGAAGATGGCTCGCGTTACCCTTATGAAGGAACGCTTCAGTTTCAAGAGATCGCAGTCGATGAGAGCACAGGTTCAGTAACGCTTCGTGCCACTTTCCCTAATCCTGATGGCATCTTGCTTCCAGGCATGTATGTCCGAGCATTGATGGATGAAGCGGTCAATGAAAAAGCACTCTTAGTTCCTCAGCAAGGCATTCAACGTGATCCCAAAGGTAATGCAACCGCATTCATCGTTACGAGCGAGAATAAAGTTGAAACACGCACTGTAAAAACAGAGCGTGCATTGGGTGATATGTGGTTGGTTAGCAGTGGACTGAGTGTTGGTGATAAGGTCATTGTTGAAGGCTCAAGTAAAGTTCGTACAGGCAGTAGCGTCAAAGCCGTGGATGTCACCACAACGTTTGGTAAAGCACAATGATCGCACACTTTTTTATCCATCGACCCATTTTTGCATGGGTTATCTCCATTGTCATTATGCTAGCAGGTATTGGTTCTATTTTTTCCCTTCCTGTTGCGCAATACCCTGATATCGCGCCACCTACGATTCGTATTAACACTACCTACACGGGTGCATCTGCACAAACGGTAGAGAACAGTGTCATTCAAATCATTGAGCAACAGCTGACGGGTTTGGATGGGCTTTTGTATTTCTCTTCCACGAGTAGCTCTTCAGGGTCTGCAAGCATTGATGTGACTTTTCAAAAAGGAACCGATGCCGATACAGCGCAAGTTCAAGTACAAAATAAAGTAGCCCAAATCACCACGCGTCTTCCAAAGTCGGTTCAAAACGAAGGTGTACGCGTTACCAAAGCACAAAATGACTTTTTGATGATCGTCTCCTTGTACGATGTGACCGATACCAAAATGTCGGTGGATGTCGCGGATTATCTGCTTAGCAATTTGCAAGATCCCATTGCGCGTTTAGAGGGCGTGGGCACGGTGCAAGTTTTTGGTGGTCAGTATGCGATGCGCATCTGGTTAGACCCTTCCAAATTGGTTTCGTACAACTTGATGCCTTCCGACATTAGCAGCGCCATTACCGCTCAAAATGTGCAAGTCTCTGCGGGAAGTATTGGCGCACTTCCTACCTCCAGTGATCAGCAACTCAATGCAACGGTCACGGCAAAATCCCAACTGCAAACACCTTTAGAGTTTGAACAAATCATTGTCAAAAGTGACAGCAGTGGCGCGATTGTGCGCTTAAGCGATGTGGCGCGCGTGGAGCTTGGGAGTGAGAGTTATAGCAATGTAACAAGGCTCAACGGCCATCCCGCTTCGGGACTTGCGGTGATGCTCGCCCCAGGTGCGAATGCACTCTCTACTGCCAATCGTATTAAAGCGGCCATTGCCAAGATGGAACCCACCTTTCCGAGTGGGTACAAAGTTGCTTATCCAAGAGACAGTACGAAATTTATTCGTATCTCGATCGAAGAGGTGGTTAAAACACTGTTTGAAGCCATTTTATTGGTTCTTGTTGTTATGTTTGTCTTTTTACAAAATTGGCGAGCAACCCTGATTCCTGCCATCGCCGTTCCCGTTGTTCTTTTGGGAACTTTTGGCGTTTTAGAGGTGTTTGGCTACTCCATCAATACCCTTACGATGTTTGGTATGGTGCTCTCCATCGGTCTTTTGGTGGATGATGCGATTGTCGTTGTTGAGAACGTTGAGCGTATTATGCGTGAAGAGAAACTCCCTCCTGTGGAAGCGACCGAGAAGTCGATGAAAGAGATCACGAGCGCGCTTGTGGGAATTGCGACGGTTCTCTCTGCCGTTTTCTTGCCGATGGCATTTTTTGCAGGCTCAACCGGTGTTATTTACCGTCAGTTTTCCATTACGATTGTTTCGTCGATGATTCTTTCCGTTATTGTGGCTTTGACCTTAACACCAGCACTCTGCGCTTCATTGCTCAAACCCCATGAGGAAATACTGAGCCATGGCTTTTTTGGCTGGTTTAACAAAACGTTTGACTCCTTGACCGCACGGTACAAAGGTCGTGTAGGCTTGGTCATTGCGACGCCGTTTCGATGGATGCTGGTTTATGCGATCATTGCTTCCATCATGGCTTTTTTAATGCTTCGTCTGCCGACAGGCTTTTTACCCAGTGAAGATCAAGGGGATAGCATGGTTCAGTTTACGCTGCCAGCAGGGGCTTCTTTTAAACGTAGCAATGCTGTTTCTCGCGAGATAGAGCACTATTTTCTGAACGAAGAGTCTAATAACACCGAAGCCATTTTCACCATCTCAGGCTTTAGTTTTAGCGGAAGCGGACAAAATGCAGGTATGGCGTTTGTGGCTCTCAAAGATTGGGATGAGCGCCCAGGCGTTGAAAATCGATCGGACATTATTTCAAATCGTGCCACGATGAAGCTTTCACGTGTGCGTGACGCTCAGATCTTTTCGCTCAACCCTCCTGCGATTCAAGGACTTGGGCAGAGCAATGGCTTTAACTTTCAGCTTCAAGCGCTTGCCGATACCGATCGTGAGCAACTCAAAACGCTTCGGGACAGTTTGCTTGGCAGTGTACGAAGTGACAGTACGTTTATGGCGGTTCGTTTGGGCAGTATGGAAGATACGCCGCAATTACATGTAAACATTGATGAAGCCAAAGCCGTTGCGCTTGGGCTTTCGTTATCGGATGTGGATGATACGTTAAATTACGCGTGGGCGGGTGTCTACGTCAACGATTTTGTCGATCGTGGGCGGATTAAAAAGGTGTATGTTCAAGGTGATGCGCCTTTTCGCTCAAAACCTGAAGATTTGGATCAGTGGTATGTTAAAAGTAACACTGATGTGATGACGCCGTTTGCGTCATTTGCGACAACGAGTTGGAGTTATGGTGCGCAGAGTTTAACCCGCTATAACGGCCTAGCGTCGTATGAGATTCAAGGATCGGCCGCTTCTGGGATTAGTTCAGGTGTGGCGATGGATAAGATAGAAGCCCTGCAAGAAGCGCTGCCTTCTGGCACAAGCTTTGCGTGGAGTGGACTCTCGTATCAAGAGCGTTTATCGAGTGGGCAAACGTTGAAACTTTATGCCATTTCCATTTTGGTCGTCTTTTTATGTTTAGCGGCACTCTATGAGAGCTGGGCGGTTCCTTTTTCCGTTCTTTTGGTCATTCCTTTGGGTGTTTTTGGCTCGGTGGTTGCAGCCTCGCTTCGAGGATTGGAAAACGATGTCTACTTCCAAGTCGCTCTTTTAACGACCATTGGACTCTCGTCTAAAAATGCGATTTTGATCGTTGAGTTTGTCGAAGCGGCGTATAATCGTGGAAGCACGCTTGTCGATGCCGCCATTGAGGGGGCAAAACTGAGACTTCGCCCGATCTTAATGACCTCACTGGCGTTCATTGCAGGCGTTCTGCCTTTGGCACTCTCCAGTGGTGCAGGGGCGAACAGTCGTATCTCCATTGGTACAGGAATCGTTGGAGGAACACTGAGTGCGACCTTCTTGGCGATCTTTTTGGTGCCGCTCTTTTTTGTCTTGGTGCGTGGGATTTTCCCCAAACGAAAGCGCCATGCAACCATGGTAGGGGAGGTTTAAGATGCGTTCCATTTCTTTGGTTTTAGTACCATTTTTACTCAGTGGATGCGTTTCCCTTGCGCCTGATTATGTGCGTCCTAATGCGCCTATTCCCGCTACATTAAGTCAGGAAGTTGGACAAAATCAGAGCGCAACAAACCTTCCTTGGCGCGATTTTATTCACGATGCACGTTTGCAAAACGTTGTAGCCCTCAGCCTTGAGCAGAGCCGCGATCTGCGCAAAGCCGTCGCCAACATTGAAGCAGCGCGTGCGACGTATCGCATTGCCAAAAGCAGTGAGCTTCCAACCATTGAAGCTAGTGCGTCAGGCAGTAAATCACGAGCAGTGAACTCGGCGACCAATCAAACGTCTATCACCCAAAGCTCTTCTGCAACGGTGGGAATCAATAGTTATGAGCTTGATTTCTTTGGCAAAATCAAATCGCAAACTGAAATACAGTGGGAGAGTTTTCAAAGTGTAGAAGAGGCGGCGCGTGCGGTTCAAATCAGCCTTATAGCCGAAGTCTCTACCGCGTGGCTTAGTCTTGCCTCTGACCAGAGTTTGCTAGCCTTAGCGCAAAAAACAGAAGAGAGTGCTAAGCGTTCGCTCGCTATTGTCGAGGCGCGTTTGCAAAGGGGGATTGACTCTAGGGTAGCGCTTTATGAAGCGCAGAGTGTGCTACACCAAGCCAGAGCCGATAGTGCTAATTACACGTCACAAGTTGCACAAGATCGTGCGGCGTTAGAGCTTTTAGTTGGAGCTTCTTTGGACGATACACTCCTTCCTCAAACACTTGAAAGCGGTGCGGAAGTCTGGTTGAGCGATGTCTCTTCTGGACTCTCTTCTGATATTTTGCTTAACCGCCCCGATGTGCTTGAAGCTGAACACAATCTCAAATCCGCCAATGCCAACATCGGCGTAGCGAGAGCGGCGTATTTTCCTTCGATCACGTTAACGGGAGCCGCAGGCGTTGGCTCCAACGCGCTTCGAGGGTTGTTTGATGGCGGAACATCGACCATCTGGTCGTTTGCTCCGAATGTGAGTTTACCGCTTTTTGATGCAGGAGAGCGTGATGCAACGCTGGATTATGCCAAAGCCAACCGCGATGTGTATGTTGCAAGTTATGAGCTTGCCATTCAAACTGCGTTTAAAGAGGCACGTTCAGCCCTTGCCAGACGTGCAACAATGAATGACCAACTCCAAGCACAAAATGCCTTGGTGGACGTGAGCACAAAAAGTTATGAAATCTACGATGCGCGCTACCAAAATGGGGTCGATACCTTCTTAAATGCCCTTATAGCGCAGCGTTCCATGTATGCAGGCGAGCAAAATTTGATCAGCGTGCGTTTAGAAGCACTGCTCAATCGTGTCACCTTGTACCAAGTTTTGGGTGGTGGATTAGCGCAAAAAAGCGAATAATCTCTTTTACATGTAAAGCAAACCGTGCTGGCTCTTACGCGTTTTTGGGTAAGAGCCATAGGGTAAAATCCCACTCAACACCGAGAGAACACATCCTAAAATCATCGTGTGATACATACCATCAATAAAGGCGCGATCCACAAGGTTCAAAAAGTTTTCATGCAGCGAAACATTGGGAAGTGACGCTATCGCCTGATGGGCGGTTTGGATAGAGGTTTGAAGTGCTTTTAAAAGCGTGGGATCTGCCTCAATCTCTTTTACATGTAAAAGGTAAATGCGGTTGACATAACTGCCTAAGATCGCAATGCTCATCGCGGCGGAGAGTTGAATGGTGGTATCATTGAGCGCACTTCCCACACCTGCTTTGGCTTTGGGAATCGAGCCCATAATCGAATCCGTCGAAGGCGGCATGGAGATTCCCATCCCAAACCCCTGAATTAAAAACCCCACAAGAATCGCCCAAAGCGGCATGTGTACATCCATCGTAACGACAAAAATCGCCATCCCAAGAGCAGAGATAATAATGCCTCCGCCAATGCTCAACGGTGCGCCATACCTTTTGACACCATTGGATGAAAACAGAGAGCCTAGCGCAATGCCCAGAGTCATAGGCATCAGTAATAAACCCGCTTCCAAAGCATTGTATCCTTCCACGGTTTGGAAGAGTTGTGAGAAGAAAAACATTGAGCCTACCATCCCAAAGACAATGAGCGCGATCGCAAAAGAGGGAATCGTGAAGGTGCGTTTTTCAAAAAGCTCAAAAGGAATCATCGCATACGAACAGCGTCTTTCCCAAAGGACAAAAAGAGCACAAACGATCAATCCTATAGCAAGGCTGATTTGAACCGCTGGATCACTCCAGCTTTTGACCCCTGCTTCGATAATACCATACGTCAGAGCAAATAAAAAGAGCACGCAGAGCACCATGCCGACAAGATCTGCTTTAGCGCTTTTGTTGTGCGATTCGGGGAGGATCCACGACGCATAGACAAAGGCGATCACACCAATGGGCAGGTTGATAAAAAAGACCCAGTGCCACGAGGTGTATTCGATGATAAAACCGCCAATTAACGGTCCCAAGCCCTGACTCAGTCCAAAGATCATCGACCAAAGTCCAATGGCTTTCATGCGCTCATTTGGGTCTGTAAACATGTGCGTGATGATGGAGAGTGTGGAAGGCATCATAAACGCCGCGCCAAAACCGCTCAGGCTACGAAAGAGGATCAGCTCTGTGGTTGACGTGGAGAGTCCCGCGCCCAAAGAGGCAAGACTAAAGAGCACAATGCCAATTTTGAGAAAGCGCTTTCTCAAAATTGATGGCCAAGTGCTCCAATCGTAATTAAAATTGAGGCAAAAAAGAGGATATAAATATCGACAATCCATTGAAGTTCACTCATGCTCGCTTTTAAATCATTGGAAATGGAGGGGAGGGCGACATCAAGGACAGTATTGTCCAGCGTGATGATGGACATAGCAACGCAAAGTGCGCCAAGACCCGCCCATCTTTTTTCGTAGGTGTATGACATGAAAGTATTCCTAAAGTGTAATGAGTGTTACAAAAAAGGATGATACCAAAGATCAGCTTAGGCACTGATCTTTGGTGTCCGAAAAAGGGGTTTGGCGTCTTTACATGTAAACGAAACTACACTGCTTCTGTCACTTTTTGAGAGAGTGCCGTATAGATAATGATGGCTAACGAAGCAACGCTTAAGATCAAGAGTTGCAACGTCACAAGCTCCCAACCACCATGCTCCCAACAATAAACCCCGATAAATGTTCCAAGCGCACCTCCCAGAAACATGGAGCTCATGTACGCGGTGTTGATACGGCTGTGGGCACTCTCATCTAGGGTGTAAATTTGTGCCAAGTTATTGATCTGCACGGCTTGAAAGCCGATGTCAAGCAGCAAGGGTGCTACGATAAACGCCGCAAGGCTGGTATCAAACCATTTCATCAGAAGAATGCTAAGAACGATCATGCCGACAGAGAGCATCTTCGTAAACGTCGAGTTGATTTTATCAGCGATTTTACCAATGTAGGGTGCTAGCAAAGCGCCTGCAACGGCAAGCACACCAAAAAGACCGATGACATCGCTTTCAAAATTGAACGGTGCCATGGAAAGTTTAAAGGTAAGTGTTGTCCAAAAGGAGCAAAAAACACCAAATAAAACGGTAATCAACAGCGCATTGGTGCGTAAAAGTGAAAAGCGTTTGAGCTGATACAACGAAGAGTACAAGAGTGATGCGTAGCTTTTGGAAAAGTTAGGCTCAATGCTTGGAAGCGTTTTAGCCACCATCACCATACAGCCAAACACCAGCACAGCAGAAAGGGCAAAAACGACATGCCAGTTTCCGAACCAGTCGGTGATGTAGCCGCTGAGTGTTCGCGCAAGCAAGATGCCTGTAAGCAAACCGCTAAAGATGGAACCAACGACCCTGCCTTTGTCTTTGCCACTCATTGCCGCTGCCATCGGAATGACGATTTGCGCAGAGACGGCAAAAAGACCAACAAGAAGGCTAAGGGCGTAGAGCAGATAAATGTTTTCGACAAAGGAGAGTCCAATGAGTGAAAGCCCCAATAAGAAATGAGAGAGCAACAGAAGCTTTTTGCGATCCATTTTATCGCCAAGGGGGCTTACGAAAAAGAGCCCCAAGCCGTAGCCGATTTGCGCAAATGTAGGCAGATTTCCCACCGCAAGAGCGCTTACATGTAAATCTTGGGCGATGATATTTAAAATGGGTTGATTGTAGTAAATATTGGCGACATTAATGCCAGCAACGGCTGACATTACGTAGATCTGTTTGGATGAGATCATGATGTTTCCTTCGTGTTGAAATCTAGTGAAATCATACACAATAAGGAAGGTTTCTTTCGTGCCTCATTCAAACGAATCATTGCGCAAATCAAATATTTTGGGTTTGTCGATAGATTTGCGGTGTTTGATTGAGCTTTTTTTTGAAAAAATGGATGAAATGTGCCGACTCTTCGTAGCCTAAAGCGAAGGCGATGTCACTGATGCTCCACGAAGAGTGTTTGAGTAAAATCTTCGCCTCTTCCAAAACACGTTCTGCAATGCGTTGCGTGGTCGTTTTTTCGCTGACTTCTTTGAGCGTTCGGTTGAGATGATTGGGGTGAATGTTTAAAAGTCTGGCAAAATCGCTTGGATTTTTAAGGACGAGTCGTTCATACGGCGATGTGATGGGAAATTGGCGCTCCAAGAGTTCATTAAAAAGCGAATCGATTTTACGCTTTTTATCGCTTTGCGCATCCACTGTGATGATGGCAGGTTCCATTTTAAGGGCGATATGAATCAGCTCCAACGTCCAGTTGCGCAAAAGATCGTCTTTGTAAGCGTAGTTGGAGCTTATTTCTGCGAGCATCTTCTCATACAGCGCTTCAACCTTTTGTGCTGTTTCCTCACCCAGTAAAAAGAGTTTAGGATGCTCTGGTTTGTAGATAGGGTAGCTTCGAATCGCTCCATAATTGTAGAAAAACGCTTCGGTGAAAATGCAAAAATAGCCCTCTTTCTTGCCATCGAGTGACTCCCAACTGTACGGCACAAGTGGGTCTGAGAACATCAGCGCAAAATGCTCACTCTGGACCGTTTTATCGGCGTAATGCACTTTATGTTTTCCCTTTAGCAGGGTGATTTTAAAGTAGTTCTTGCGACTGTAGGGGATGTCAATGCACGCTTGTCTTGTGAAGACATTAAAATGCCCTAGTTCCTTTTCGACATTTGCGGGCAAGGGATGACAGATGCGTTTGTAAAATGCTTCAAGTGTTTCCATGGCTCATTATACTCAAAAAATGCGTACAGAGCCGTGTGTGAACGACCCTGTACGCGGGGTTTCAATCTTTACATGTAAAGATCACTGCTTCTTAAATCCTAAGTCGATAAGGTATAAAAGCGGTCCCGTCATAAAGGTCGTGACAAGTGCCATAATGACAAACATCGTAAATAAAATAGGCGATAAAATGCCCAGTTCATAACCGATATTGAGCACAACGAGCTCCATCAAACCTCTTGTGTTCATGAGTGCGCCAATGGCAAGTGAATCACGCCATGAAATGCCCATCAAACGACTGGCTACGGCACTTCCGATAAATTTACCAACAACGGCTACGACAATGATCGCCAGACAGATGATCCAGTGTTGGGATTCAAGCAAATTGATTTGCGTGCGAAGCCCTGTAAGCGCAAAAAAGAGTGGCAGTAAGACCAAAAGGCTTACATACTCCAAGCGAGGGGCAATGCGCTCTTTAAGCTCACTCTCACTGGTAGAAGGCATCATAACGCCTGCCATAAAGGCGCCAAAGAGGGCGTGAATGCCTAAAAGTTCGGTTGTGAGTGAACTAAAGAGTAAAATGACCAAGACAATCGTCGTCACTTTCATATCGAGTGATTGGTTCTGAATTGGTGAGCCAAGGGAGCGTAAAAATGGCTTCACTACAAAAAGCATCACGGTAATGTAGATGACGATAGGAATGAGCATCAGCACGGACATCAAAAGATTGGTGGAAGTGGAGACCGCAATGACGATCGCCAAAATATACCATGCGGTGGCATCATCAGCCGCAGCGCACGTCAGTGACATCGCACCATACGATGTTTTGGTAAGGTTTCGATCTTTGAGGATGCGTGCGAGTACAGGAAACGCGGTAATACTCATCGCAATACCTATAAAAAGGGAAAAAGCGGTAAACGTAACGGTTGTGGACGCAAACGAAGGGTAAATGACGTAGGCAAGGATCGTACCCAAAAAGAAGGGAAAGATGATGCTAATGTGGCTGATGACCACAGAGGCTTTACTCTGCTGTTTGAGTTTGTCAAAATCCAGCTCCATTCCTACCACAAACATAAACAGAAGCAGACCAATCTGACTTAAAAAATGCAGGTTTTGAAAAGAGCTTTTAGGAAACAAAAGGGCAGAGATTTCGGGAAAGAAAAGCCCTAAAAGCGAAGGTCCCAAGAGTACACCTGCAAAAATCTCACCGATAACGGGCGGTTGAGAAAACTTAGAAATTAAGATTCCAAAGGTACGAGCGGCTGTCATAATGACAATAATCTGTACCAACAAAAGAGCGAGTGGATGCGAAAGTTGTGTGAGAAACGTCGTGCGCAGATTATCCCAAAAACTTCCAACAGAAACGGGCTCAGAAGAGAGCTGAGCGCCTACGTAAAGCGCATTACCATAGTGTATAGATAAAAAGATACCACCACCAAAAATGAGCAGCGTAAGCAGATAGATTTTTGTCGAACGATCCATTTTAACCTCCTATTTCTAAGAGAGACTCTTAGAGTAAGATTCAATTATACCATATTGGTTTTTTTGCTATTCTGAAGCGTTCTGAAACGATTACATGTAAAGGTTTGTGCAAGAAAAGATCAATCTTTTTGTTACCAAGTTGATATAATGTTTCATTACAATCATGGGATGAAAGGAAGTGGGATGTCAGTCAACAAAGTTTATGTGCTCGATACCAACATCATCTTGCACAATACCAATTTTATCAAAGAGTTGTGTGATGGTGGAAACAACATCATTGTTATTCCTGAAACGGTGCTCATTGAGCTGGAAGATTTTAAAAAGAACTTCACGGAACTGGGTTATCAAGCCAGAAGTTTTGCCAGAATGTTGGCGTCATGTACCGTGGTCGAGGTCGACAGCGGAGAGCCATATCGCGTTGTCAAGATGCGTTATGAAGAGAACACGGCGATCCATCTTTTCTCTAAAACGCTCTATTCTTCAGACATTGACTCGCAATTTATCAACGAATCCAATGATAAACGCATCCTCGAAGTCGCTTCAGGTGCACAAGAATACTACCCTGATTACAAAGTCATTTTTCTCTCTTTAGATGTCTACGCGCGTATGTTTGGACTTTTCTACAATGTCACGGTTGAGTCGTTGCGTGAAGATCGAAGCGATGTGCCTGAGTTTCAGTTTGTCAAACAGCTTCCTGTTGACTCAGCACTGTTTAATACCCTCGATAAAAAGTTGATCAGCGAGTACGACCCTGAGTACAAAAGTGGAAACTACTGCTACGAATTTATCAGTTCGGATGGCAATTCGGATCATGCGATTATCTCTCCTGGTGGCATCATTCACATGCTCAGCGAAGAGCTTGATTTTAGAGGCTTGGAGATTAAACCCATCAATCTCAAACAAAAATTCTTTATGAAAGCGCTTCTTTCAAATATGTACGACATTCACGTCATCGATGCGCGCGCAGGAAGTGGAAAAACCTTGATGGCGTTTGTTGCGGCGATGCGTTTGGTGACCAAAGGCAGTTACGAGAAGATCGTCTACGTGCGAAACTCCATCGAAAGTGTCGACAAGGGTGCCGATGTCGGTTATCTCTCTGGAAATGATGAAAAATTTAGGATTTACAATATGGCGCTGTATGACACGCTTGAATTTATCGCTAAAAAACGTATCAAAAAACGTGATAATTCGCAAGAACCGCAAGTAGCGATCGAGAAGAAAGTGCAAGAGCTCATTACGAAATACAACATTGAAAAGCTCTGGCCGGGTGAGGCGAGGGGGCGAACGCTCAGTAATGCCATCGTCATACTGGATGAGTGGCAAAACAGCTCGAACAACACGACACAGCTGATTTTATCGCGTTTGGATAACAACTGTAAAGCGATCGTCATCGGCTCCAACCGCCAAATTGACAACATGTACCTTAACCGCTTTAACAACGGTTTGACTTCGCTTTTAAAGCAGACCAAAAAAGAGCAGACGCACATCTCACTCTTTGCCATTGAGCTGGATAAGTCGGTACGCGGTAAGTTTTCACACTTTGCCGATGAAATTTTTGGGGACGTGGACAAACACAAATGACGAAATATTCGTTTGCCCATGAAGACGATGTGATGGCTTTTCGTTCGATTTTTATCTCCGATCTTCACTTGGGCACACGTTTTTCACAAGCAGAGGAGCTTTTGGAGTTTTTACGAAGAACGCAGTGTGAAAATCTCTATCTGGTCGGTGATGTCATCGATGGTTGGGCGATGAAACGTAAACTCAAATGGGCACAGTCGCACTCCGACGTGATCCAAAAAGTGCTCAGGAAAGCTCGAAAAGGCACCAATGTCTTTTACATTACGGGCAACCACGATGACTTTTTACGCTCATTTTTGCCGCTGGGTTTGGGCGATTCGCTTATTGTAGTCGATGAGTGTGAGTACGTGAGTTTGAACCATGAGCGTTTCTACATCACGCACGGTGATTTTTTTGACTCGGTCACGATGACCAAGCGGTGGCTCGCTGTTTTGGGAGACATGGGGTATGATCTTTTGCTGAATGTCAACCAAATCCTCAACTGGTGGCGTAAAACACTGCGCTACCAAAGTCACTGGTCACTCTCTAAATACGTCAAAGATCACGTGAAAAGCTCGGTTTCGTTTGTGACCGATTTTGAGTCGATTTTGAGCGAACATGCCAAGCGACACCACTTTGATGGGGTCATTTGCGGGCATATTCACAAAGCGGAGATGCGGGAAATTGATGGCATCAAGTACCTAAACTGCGGGGACTGGGTCGAGTCGTGTACGGCGATTGTGGAGACGTATGAAGGTGAATTTAGGATTATACGATGGCTGGGACATTGACAATATCCTTGGCGCTCTCAGGTGGTGCAGCCAGAGGGGCGTTTCATCTGGGTGTTATTGCAGCAATGGAGAAAAATGGGGTTGAAATTGGTGCGATTTCAGGAACCAGCATCGGTGCGGTGATCGCGACAGGTGTGGGCTCAGGTGTGAGTGCGTTTGATATGGTGCGCATCTTTCAAAGCAAAGCATTCCAAAAAGCTTTTGGGTTTAATTACTTCAAAAAAGGGCTGTTGCGCATCAATGAAAAAGCGGCCGTTTTGCGAGATATTGCGCCCATTTCGCGCTTGGAGGCGATGAAAATCCCCACATTTATCACTTGTGTCGATCTGCTCAGCGGCGAGATTGTGCGTTTTAGTGAGGGTGATACGGTCAAACTTGCCATTGCAAGCTCCGCGCTCATTCCTGTTTTTCGCCCCATTGTGTATGAAAATTACCTCCTCATTGATGGAGGATTCATGGACAATCTTCCGGTATCACCTCTGTTGGAGTTTCCGTATCCTGTGGTGAGTGTCAATCTTCACCCTTTACATGTAAAGCAAAAACACGACCTCACTTCCGTGATCAAACGTGCTCTTTATCTTCTATTTATCGCCTCTTCACAGTCACAAATTGCCAAAAGTGATCTTTACATTACCGATCCCAAGCTCTCCTCTTTTGGATTGTTTACTTTTGGTGAAATAATGCGTTGTTTTGAGCTCGGATACCGCAGAGGGAGCGAATCCATTTTGACATTTATGGAGCAACAAAGTATAATCTAGCGTTTTAAGAGAAGGAAATAGTATGACAAGCAAAGATTATTTAACCCAAATGTTCTCCCTTCAGCAAAAGCTGAACGATGAAACTAATGGCATCGGCTGGGAAAATGGGTACACCAAAAACAATCGAATGATTAACTGGAAACGATGTATTTATATGGAGTGTGCAGAGCTCATCGATAGCTTTAGTTGGAAACATTGGAAAAATATTAATAAACCGACCGACTGGGACAATGTCACGGTTGAGATCGTTGATATTTGGCATTTTATTATGAGTCTGCTCTTGGAAGATTACAAAACAAATACCAGAGGCGATCTTGAAAAACTCGTCTTGGATGTCTTGGATGTTCAAGGGTTTGAAGCCTTTACCAAAGAGCCTCTTTCAAACGGATCGGCTGATCCGATGGAGCTCATTAACGATATTGAGAGCATCATTCACGATACCACAGGCTTTGAGATCGATCTGTTTGATGGTCTGCTTCGTGAGTATTTTACCTTGTCTCGCAAATGTGGCATTAACCTCAAAGTGCTGTACAAATTCTACGTGGCAAAAAATGTTTTGAACCAGTTCAGACAAGATCATGGCTACAAAGAGGGTCACTATATCAAAGTGTGGAATGGCAAAGAGGACAACGAAGTGATGCTTTCGTTTTTACAAGGTGAAGCGGCTCCAACGGTGGATGCACTCTACAAAAAGCTCGAAAAAGCCTATCCAAAGGCGTAATAAACAGTAGGAAAATCCTACTGTTTATTGTAAACGATACTTCTGCTTTTAGGCGTTTCTAAAAACTCCACGTGTGACACTTCCACTCCCAAACGACTCATCTTTTTCGCAATGATCTCAAGTAACCATGTCGAGATATTTTCACTCGTGGGTACAAAATCAACGATAATGTAGCCATCGTACATCTCAAGAATATGGCTAGGTTCGTCTTTCACACGGTTAAGGTCGGGAATTTTATAGCCTGCTTCGTTTTCGATGAGATGCGCTTTGTCGGCAAAATGCGGAAGCAAAGTCTCAAAAAGCGGATCGTGAATATCGATGATAAACTTATGATCCAGCGTCGTGTCTAAAAACTGCTTAAACCAGTTGAGATGATGAAAGTCCGTCACCATGCCATCTTTGAGTTGTGCGCTTTGCAGATAAACGATGACTTTGCCCTGATGCCCGTGCAAGTGACGGCACGCCAAACAGCCCGTAAGCGAAAATTCACTGTCCAGCTGCTGCGACCAAACACGGTGCCCATAACAAAAATCGAACTCTTTACTTATTTGCCAAATCATTCTTATACCTTCATCTTTTTATCCTTTAATGATACCCAAAAAGAGATATAAAAAAAATTCTTGACGTCTTTTTTAGTGAAACTATATTATGATAAAACAATCACATATAAGAAGAGCGTTATGTTAAAAATCGTTGAAATATTTTATTCTATCCAAGGCGAAGGCACGCAGGTCGGGGTTCCTTCTATTTTTATTCGCTTGCATGGGTGCAATCTCGCCTGTAATTTTTGCGATGAATTGTTGCACAAAGGTGAGTATGCAAGCCTCAGTTTTGATGAGGTTTTGGAGCGCATCAAGGTGTTTCCTTCGATGCACGTTATCATCACGGGTGGTGAGCCTACGATTTACAATCTCAATGGGTTTATTGAGTATTTGCAAGCGTACATGTACTCGGTGGCGGTGGAGACCAATGGGTATAATTTCTCGAACATTTCCAATGCAAACTGGGTGACGTACAGCCCAAAAGCGTGGGATGTGATCGAAAAGTATGGCTACGATGAGGTCAAATTTGTGGTGAGCAAAGACTCTGATGTTGAAAAAATACTGGCGTTTAAAAGCTATAAACCCATTTTTATTCAACCCCAAAATGAGATCGATCGCCCCAATAAAGAGAACGTGAATTTCTGTGTGGAGTTTGTTAAAGCACATCCCCAATTTATCTTAAGTGTGCAGTTGCACAAGTTTTTAGGAGTGGAATAATGGCTAAAATTGCTTCCAAAGCGTTAGTGGTGTTTAGTGGTGGGCAAGACAGTACGACCTGCCTTGGTTGGGCGAAGAACCGTTTTGATTTTGTGGAGAGCATTACGTTTGATTACGGGCAAAAGCATCGTGTGGAGATCGCGCAGGCGGAAAAGATCGCGAAGGCTTTACATGTAAAGAACACGCTTTTAAGTTTAGACGCCTTTTCTCAGCTCAATGACTCAGCGCTCATCGATGGAACGCAAGACATTGGCGCGCACCACAAAACCCATACCAATCTTCCAGCCTCGTTTGTTCCCAATCGCAACGCGATCTTTTTTACCCTTGCTCACGCCTTTGCACAAAAACAAGGGATAGAACACATCATCATTGGGGTCAATCAGACCGATTATTCTGGGTATCCTGATTGCAGGGAACCCTTTGTAAAAGCTCTTGAACTTGCCCTCAATTTGGGTAGCGAAGCGACCATCACGTTTCACTCCCCTTTGATGCACCTCACCAAAGCTGAAACCTTTGCGCTTTCAGACAAAGAGGGGGTTTTGGGGCTTGTCATTGATGAGTCGCATACATGCTATAATGGTGACCACAGTGAAAAACATGACTGGGGTTATGGCTGTGGAAAATGCCCTGCTTGTGTGCTGCGAAAAGCAGGATGGGAAGCCTACACACAATCGATCTAAATCTTTACATGTAAACATCTGCAAGGAGCAGTCCATGAGCGTCAAAGCCTCCTTTTTTAGCTTAACCATGTTGGTTTTGCTCTCGATGATCGCCTTTGAGTTTTACAACTGGAAAGAGGACCGCGAAGAGGTTGAAGCGCTCTCACAACACTACGCACAAGAGATGAGTGAAAACTTTAAACAGCTTATGCTGGACAAAGCAGAGCCTTATCGCAAGCAAACCTTAGATATTTCCCTCGCAAAACAAGTCATTTATGCCGTAAAAAATCGTGATGAAATGTGGTTTGAAGAAAACTTTGGTGGTGCCATCGTGCAACTCAATGTCGATGGTTTTTTTCTTCTTGATCAAACGAAAACTCCTTTTTTCAACGAAACCAGCCAACCTTTTTTAAGTGATCTTTCATCTTTGGTTGCGTTGGATCAGCTCTCCTTGAGCGATGGTGAAATGAAGCACTTTTTTGTTAAGCGAGATGAAGGATTGGTAGAGTTTTTTGCCGCTCCCATTCACGACCTCAATTCGCCCATTGATGCCACGCACCCTGCGCATGGCTTCTTGATCATTGCCAAACTATGGGACGCGGCATGGATGCAAAAACTCAATAGCTACGGCATCGCTGAGATCAATTTTGGTAAAAAAATAGCCGAACCTTACACACTCATTCAAGATCTTCCGCTGCTAGGCATAGAAGGAAAACCTGCGATAACGCTCTATTTGAGCTCAAAAAATCAGATGGGAAAATTTCTGGATGAGTACGCCATCCAAGATTTAAAGCTCAGTTTTGCAATTACCGCTTTGATGATGGTTATTTTCATCTTTTTGATTATGAAGTTTATCTCCCTTCCGTTGCGCGACATTATGCTGGCACTTGAACACAAAGACAAAACGATTTTACGAAAATACCTCCTTAAAGAGAACGAATACGGAGCCATCGCGACGGAGTTGTGCGAATCCTTTGATACCAAAAACAAACTCGAAGAGCTTAATGCCCATTTGGAGCAAAAGGTTGCACAAGAGGTTGACAAAAGCAGACTCAAAGACAGAGTGCTGTTTCAACAAGCCAAGTTTGCAGCCCTTGGAGAGATGCTTAGCAGCATCGCGCATCAATGGCGACAACCGCTCAGTACCATCAGCGTGGTGATCAACAAGATTTACCTAGAGAGCAAGATGGAAAAGTTGACGAAAGAGGGGCTTGAAGAGGAGATCATCAAGCTTCGAGAGCACATCGCACTGATGTCCTCTTTGATCGAGGAGTTCAAAGACTTTTTTACGCAAGAGGGTTCCAAAGTGGACTTTATGCTGCATAAGTCGATTGAAGAGAGCATCAAGATCACCGATGGAGGACTCGCCAATAAGGACATGACGTTTTCTATCGAGTGTCCCGAAGAAATCGTCATTCATAACTTCAAAAAAGAGTTTTCGCATGTCCTTTTGGTGCTCATCAACAACGCAAAAGATGCCATTTTAGGGCGTAAAATTGCTCATGGAACGATTGCGATCAAAGGCTTTGTAAAAGAGTCGAGCATTGTCATTGAAGTTTTGGATAACGCTGGTGGGGTGGAAGCCTCTAAACTTCCGCACCTTTTCGATCCATTTTTCACGACCAAAGACCCTGCTAGTGGAAGTGGAACGGGGCTTTACATCGCAAAGCAGATCATCGAGCAGAACATGCAAGGCTCCATCAGTGCGCGCAATGAACAAAGCGGGCTGTGCATGAGCATCGTTTTGCCTCAGGCGTAGAGGAGGGTTTAAAACCCTCTTTTTTAGCTCGCAAGAAATTTAAAAAGCGAACTGCTCCAGTCATCTGTTTTTAGAACGGTTTGGTATGTTTTCACATCTTTTTCAAGTGCTTCAGCGCTGAGTTTCATCGCCCCATACGCCGCAAAAATCCCTTTAAAATCCATGCCCGTAAACAGAATCGTTGACTGCAAAGGTCTTAGGTATTCGCTGAGGGTAAAGTTGTTGTAAAAGCCCGATTGGTAAGCGTATTCGGGAGATCCTGTACTGAGCACGATCTTGCTCTCTTTGCCTACTAATTTACTGCCTTCAGGTCCATACGCAAAGCCATAACTTAATACTTTGTCTTGCCACTCTTTTAACATGGCAGGTGCGCTGTACCAGTAGAGTGGAAATTGAAAGACGATGCGGTCAAACTGAACAAGAAGCGCTTGCTCTTTCGCCACATCAATGGCTTCTACGGTTTTATAGGTCGCATACAAGTCATGCACGGTGATGTTGGGTTCGTTTTGAATGCTCTGTATCAGCGCTTTGTTGACGTTTGATTCTGCCATATTGGGATGGGCTAAGAGTATCAGTGTTTTTTTCATGGGCTCTCCTTAAAGTGTTTTGGAAAATATATACCTAAATAACTTATAATTACCTTACAGAAAAAAAAGTAAGTAAAGAACAAAAATAGGTATTATGGTATAATTCAAAACAAGAGGTGACCATTATGATAACAATCAACGAAAAAGAGTTCCACTGTCCTGTCGAGTTGACACTGGGAATAATTAACGACAAGAGTAAGATCTTTATCGTCTACATTTTATTAGGCGGTCAAAAGCGGTTTAAAGACATCTGTGAAGCGTTTTCGCAAGTCACACAAAAAACCGTAACCCAAAAGCTCAAAGAGCTTGAAGCCGACCACATAATAGAACGAACCGTATTTGCAGAAGTACCCCCACGCGTCGAATACGCACTCAGCCCCATCGGCTTAGAGCTTAAAAAAGTTCTAGACTCGATGTACGTTTTTGGTGAATCGTATGCCGTAAAATACGGTGCTAAAGACAATATACCATGCAAATGACCCACATTCCTTTTGGTACAACCGATTGGGAAAGTATCGCAAAAGTAGAGCACAAGGGCGAAACTGGCAGTGCGTTTTGGCGAACGAAACAGTGTGGAAGCATACGTGTGCGCATGGTCGAGTATACCGCAGGGTATAAAGCCGATCATTGGTGCCAAAAAGGGCATATTCTTTTATGTTTAGAGGGTGAACTTTACACGGAGCTTGAAAACGGTGAAGTGCATTTGCTTCAAGCGGGCATGAGTTACGAAGTGGCGGATGAAACGATGGCGCATCGTTCGTATACGCCAAGTGGAGCGAAGCTTTTTATTGTCGATTGATCTTTACATGTAAAGCTTATTCATCGAGTGTATTGGTGTCGATGCCCCCTTTTGCGAGTGCTTTTCGTGCTTTTTCGGCGAGCATTTCGTAATGCTTACGAAACTGTTCAATCTGATCTTCTTCGAGCTCTTCTAAATCAAGCAAAGCGTTGTGTGCTCCTTGCGTGACGCGAATCAGCTCATCGAGTTTGACCTGCATTGCTTCTGTGTCGCGATTTTGAGTGTTTTGAATGACAAAAACCATCATAAACGTGATAATCGTCGTTGTCGTGTTAATCACGAGTTGCCATGTATCGCTGTAGTGAAAAAAAGGTCCACTGATGAGCCAGACAACGATGAGCAAAATGGAGAGGGTAAAAGTACTTGATTTACCCGTAAGTTTGGCAAGATACTTTGTAAAATTGGCATACCATGTTTTTGACTGCATGTGCGTATCCTTTGCGCGGTAGTGTATGATACTCTTTGTATCAAGCAGTATAGCAGACTACGCTTTTACTTCAATACCCAGTGCAACCAATTCGTTTTCCGTGTAGGGAATCGGCATTTTTTTACCATCCGTTGAGACGTTTACGTAGGTGATGACAGCACTCGTTACATGTAAACAGCGGTGAGTGCCTTCGATGGAGCGTTCGGCGTTAACTTCGATGCGCACGGTCAGTGAAGTTTTACCCACTTTGATAATTTTGGCGTAACAGCTTAGTACATCGCCCACTTTAACGGCTTCGCGAAATTCCATGGATTGTACCGCAACGGTTACGACACGTCCCACGTTGAGATCACGCACGGCGAGACTTCCTGCGATGTCCATTTGCGACATGATCCAGCCTCCGAAGATGTTGCCAGAGGGGTTGGTGTCTTTTGGCATAGCGACGATTTTGATGCGAGGTTCACCCATTTGATACATATAAAACCTTTGTAAATGTCTAAAAGCTACGCTTTGTTCTGCGTATCATAATACAACATTGTTTGAAGGTAATTTAAATGAAAAATCAGATCCAACGCCTAAGCTACTTTGTATTTCAAGCATGGAGTTGTGCATCTTGAGAATGTAATTGACCAATGCAAGCCCAAGTCCCATCGAATTGTCCCACGAATGCGAGTTGGAGCGGTAGAACTTTTGGGTCACTTTTTCGATCTCTTCTTCCTTAATGCCAACGCCATTATCTTTTACATGTAAAGATCCCTCTGTGAGGTAAATCTCGATGGTATCGTCGGAGTATTTGAGTGCGTTGTCGATGAGATTGGAGATGACGATTTCGATCATCGTGCGATCTGCTGTAATGGGAAACGTCTCAGGAAGGGTGCAGACAATGGGACGATTGTGGTGTTTTTCCCTAAAGCTTTGCGCGATGTCTTGCGTCATTTTGACGACATCAAATGTGCTGTTTTGTGTGTTGAAGTCGCCATTTTCAAACTTGGTTGTAAGCGTTAGCCGGTCGATCATTCCAGAGATTTTTTGTCCATTTTGAACGATTTTACCTAAAAAGCGCTCCCTAATTTGTGGGTTTGCAAGTGGATCATCCAAAAGTGTTTGCGCATACCCCATAATGGACGCAATAGGGTTTTTAAACTCATGGCTAATAGCAGAGATGACATCGCTTCTTTGTTGGCTTATTAGCTTGATTTTGGCAGTGTATTTACGTTTTTGCTTGGCACGTTTTTCCAATTTCGCGGCTAGTTTTTTGAGGTAATTGGCAATCTCAAAAAACTCCAAACAGAAGTGAGACGAGAGGCTGATTTTGTAGTCTTTGTCGGCAATTTGTTGGAGGTTTTCGATGATTTTATCGATTTCGTGACGCACTTTTTGACTGAAAATATACGCGCCATACAGTCCCGCTAAGATGTTGAGACCGAAGATAATGGTCAGTTTGAGCCACAAGTCATAAAAGGTGTGCATAATGGTGTCAATGTTCGTGGCAAGGCGTAAAAAAAGAATACGATCGTCTAGTTTAACACGGTGCGCCACATACAAAAAGTTACTGTGCACCGAATCAGAAAAGCGCACTGCATGGGCAAATTCCACCTTTTGGGCTTTGATGATCTCTTCACGGTGTGAGTGGTTGTCCATCGTTTCATTGTCTTTGTCGCTATCGACAAGGACGACACCTGCTTCATTAATAAGGGTAAAACGAATGTTCGAACTCTCTTTGATCATCTTTGCAAAAGCTTCAAGATCTTCGATGTTTGGAAGTTGGTGTTTGATGATCTTGATGTGTGATTCAAGCTCTATTTGGTAGCGCTCTATGTTGTCGCTTTTGATCGTAAAATAACTGACCAAGCCCGAAAGACACAAGGTGCCAAGAAAAAGAGTGAGAAGGGCTCTGGTAACATGTTGATGAAGCATTAGCATAAGATATATCCTACTCCCCAGATGGATTTGATGTACTCTTTTTCTTTGGTTGGGTCTATCTTTTGTTTGAGACGATTAATAGCGACATTAACCGTTTTATCTTGAAAAAATTCATCGTTTTTCCAGACATGTTCGAGCAAAAATTCGCGGCTTAAAACGGCGTTTTTATTTTCTATCATCGTTTTGAGCAGATCAAACTCCAGCTTTGTAAGCTCCACATCTTTGTCATTGACAGACAAGCGGTGTGCTTCAAGGTCTAAGATGAGATCGCGATACGAGAGCGTGTTTTTGCTCTCAGGCGCGGTGCGTGCTAAGATAGCTTTGATGCGAAGCAACAGCTCTTTCATATTGTAAGGCTTTGTGACGTAGTCATCGCACCCTCTTAAAAAGCCCTCTTCAATGTGGGTGTCACTGTTTTTTGCAGTCACAAAAATGACCGCTTGAGAGAACCCTTTTTTACGCAAGTTCTCTACAAATTCACTTCCTTCAACCCCAGGGAGATTGCGATCCACAATTAAAAGATCGATGGGCTCTTCTTGCAGACATTTTTCAACATTTCTACTGCTTAAAAAGCCCAGTGTTTCGTAACCCTCTTTTTGAAGATGATACTCTAAGAGTTCAAGTAAATCTTCTTCATCTTCAATAATCAAAATAGTCTGTTTCATTTTACCTCATACTACACGAAAAATTCAAAGCGCTTGAAATGCGTGTTAACTTAATACGTCTTCATCTCTCCACCCACACGTGCGAAGATCATTAATTGTACAATATTTACACTGCGATCTGCCATACGTTCTAACTTTCGCATGGTGCTAAGAATTTGGATAAAATCAGCCGATTGGTCGATCATTTTGGCGATGTCACTGAGGATGTTTTTCTCCAAAATCGAGTAAAGATCATCGCTTTTGCTCTCTTCAACTTTAACCCTTCGGTAGATGTCTTCCAGTGTTTCAGGGTCAGCGATTTCGATCGTGCTGATGGCTAATGTCACTGCTTTGATGGATGTTTTACATAAATGTATTGAGTATTCATGCAACGAAGCAAATGGTAAATCACTTTGGAGATGTTGCGCCATGCGTTTACTAAACCCACGAATATTTTCAGCAATCTTGACCAGTTCATTGGTGATTTTAAGATACGCAACCATCTTACGTAAATCTTTTGCTTCCGGTCCAAAAAGGGCGAGTGCGACAACGATTTCATTATCAATAGCATTAGCTCTGTTTTCAATATTTTTAAGAAGGGTTTTTGCCGAGTCAAAACGAGATATATCTAAACTTTCCATACCGCAAAGAGCTTTTTCACCTGCCATAGAGATTTCAGAACCTAAATCAATCAACATTCGCTTGATCTCAATAAGTCTCTCTTCATATTTTTGAAGCATACGTTTTCCTTATAATAGTTTGCCATCATTGTAGTTTGAAATCATTACAATATGGTAACATAAAAACCCTCCTAGCGTTACCACATCGTAATCAGCTCACCATATAATCAGTCCAAAATAATAAACGTAAAGGAGCATTCATGGTAGATGTAGAAAAAACGTTAAGCCTCAAGTACCCTAGCATTGTCTATTATCCGAGTATTGTGAGAAATTTCGTTGTTTATCTCCTGAAAAAGCTACTTCATCAAGATGAGATTAACGATTTTTTAATGCACGGAGAGGCGTATCGTGGGTTTGATTTTGTCGAAGCGGTGCTGGAGTATTTCAACTTTGGCTACACCATCTCTAATAAAGATAAAACCAATATCCCTTCCTCTGGGCGCATTATCATCATCGCAAACCACCCATTAGGCGCACTGGACGCTTTGGCACTTATCTCGCTTATTAAAGAGATACGAAGTGATGTGAAAGTACTGGCAAATGACGTGTTGATGCAGATTGAACCGCTCAGTGGACTGCTCATTCCCATCGATAATCTTACAGGTGCAACGGCGAAAGAGTCGATCAAAAAAGTTTACGATGCGCTTGAGCGTGATGAAGCGCTTATTGTCTTTCCCTCAGGTGAAGTCTCACGGGCTCAGCCAACAGGCATTAAAGATACGAAATGGAAAAAAGGCTTTTTAAAGTTTGCGCAAAAGACCAATTCACCTCTTTTACCTGTGTTCATTGATGCCAAAAATTCGCCACTTTTTTACACACTTTCGATGATCAACAAAAAAATCTCGACCTTTTTACTCGCCAGTGAGATGTTTAAAAAACGCTCCAAAGTGATTAACTTTAAAATTGGCGAGATGATCACCTATAAAACGCTTCAAAGCTCAGGCTTTAGCGACACAACCTTGATTACGCTTTTGAAAAAACATCTTTATAAGATCAGTAAAGGTAAAAAGGGAATTTTTGCAACGCAAAGAGCGATTGCGCATCCTGAAGAGCGCAAAGCCATACGCGCAGAGCTTAAAAAATCCACCCTTTTAGGTCAAACGAGTGATGGCAAGAAAATCTATCTGTATGAGTATGAAGCAGGTTCCATTTTGATGAAAGAGATAGGACGCTTGCGAGAGTTTACATTTCGTAAAGTGGAAGAGGGAACGGGTGGAAAACGCGATGTAGACGCATTTGATAAGCACTACAAACATATCGTGCTGTGGGACGATGATGAGCTTGAAGTCGTGGGAGCGTACCGCATTGGCGAAGCCAATTATATCAGTGAGTATTTTGGAATGGAAGGGTTTTATTCACACAGCCTTTTTGAATTTGCCCCCGAGTTTGAGCCTTATTTACACAACTCCATTGAGCTAGGACGAAGTTTTGTTCAGCCACGCTATTGGGGCACACGTGCCCTTGATTATCTCTGGCAAGGCATTGGGGCGTACTTGTTTAAAAATCCGCATATTCGTTACATGTACGGTCCTGTGAGTCTGAGCGATGTTTATCCCAAAATCGCCAAAAATCTCATCATCACCTTCTATTCCCTCTATTTTGGTTCAGCACAATCCTTGGTTCTCGCACGAAACTCTTTTTTTATGAGTAAATTAGAGAAAGAAGAAGCACTCTCTTTTTTCAAAGGCGATGATTATAAAGAGGATTTTGCCGTTTTAAAAGAGCAACTTTCTCACATGGATCTTAGCGTGCCAACACTGTATAAACAGTACACCGAACTCTGCGAAGAGGGTGGCATCTCATTTTTAGATTTTAACATCGACAAAGAGTTTGCCAACTGTGTGGATAGCTTTATTTTAGTGGATATCACCAAAGTCAAAGAAGCGAAAAAGACGCGCTATATCAAAGGGGCGTAATTCAATCCTTTACAAAGAGAACTAAAATCTATATAATTATACTTATATAAAAGGATGATTATGAAAGAGATATTTAAAAAAATCCTCACCGATTTTATGGATAAAGAGATTGCAGGCATTTTGCCACGAACGCAGAGCATTCCTTTAGAGAGTAAAAAAATTATTTCGCTCATTGGAGTGCGACGCAGTGGCAAAAGCTCCATTTTGTTTGACGCTATACGCGCACTAAGACTCACACATCCTAGAGAAAATGTACTGTATCTCAACTTTGAAGATGACAGGCTTTTTCCGCTCAAACTGGAACATCTGGATTTAATCCTTGAAGCCTACTTTGAAATGTACCCCACTAAAAGAGATGAAAAGATTTATCTCTTTTTAGATGAAGTGCAAGTGGTTGATGGCTGGGAGTTGTATGTCAGGCGCATTTACGATACGCTCAATCTCTCTATTTTTATAACAGGATCTAGCGCAAAACTCCTTTCCAGTGAGATCGCTACAAGCCTTCGGGGCAGAACACTAAGCTTTGAAATCTTTCCTTTTTCTTTTCGTGAATACCTTACATGTAAAGGTATAGAAGTCAATCTCAATGCTTCAAAATCGCTCAGTTTTATCAAAAATGCACTGGATAGCTATCTTGCAGATGGTGGTTTTGCCGAGACAATTGGAGAAGATGCTTTCATCGCACGAAAGATTTTGAGCGATTATCTTGAGCTGATTGTTTACAAAGACATCGCTCAGAGGCACAACATCACTAATGGAAGTTTACTCAAGCACCTCACGAAGTACTGCTTTACGAACATTGCTACTTTGCTCAGTTTTACAAAACTTTACAATGAGTTTAAATCGCAAGGGTTCAAGCTCTCCAAAGATACGATTTTTAATTATATGTCGTACCTTGAAGATGCCTATGCGCTTTTTACCGTGCCAATTTACCGAAATTCTATCAAAGAAGAGCAACGCAATCCCAAGAAAATCTATGCCGTGGACAGCGGTTTTAAAAAGATTTACGATTATGTGTTCAGCCACGATAAGAGCAAACTGTATGAAAACGCCGTTTTTTTAGAACTTAGGCGTCAGAGTAAAGATGTTTATTATTTTAAAGCGCATCATGAAGTTGATTTTTATGCCAAGATCGAAGGTAAAGAGCTACTTCTAAATGTGAGTTATGAGCTCAAAGATGAAAAAACGCGCAAGAGAGAATACGATGGGCTTTTAGAAGCAATGACCTATTTTGGTCTAAATGAGGGTTATCTCATTACTAAAGATGAAAAAAATGATGTGCTCTTTGATGACAAAACAATCCATATCCTTCCTCTGTATGAGTGGTTGCTGATGGCGCATGATCAGGATAAAGTATAGCTTTCTATAAAGAGACCAAACCCTGAAGTGGGCTTGGTCTCTTGTAGGGTTACGCTGTTTTAAATGCGGAGAGGGCGTTGCTGAGATTGGTGGAGAGTTTGGCGAGGTGTTCTGCCGCACTGGCGATCTCTTCGACGCTTCTGGCGTTGGTTGAGGTGAGTTTGTGGATGGTGTTGACACGCTCCAGCATAACGTTGGCTTCGACACTTCCATGTTTGGCTTCTTGCGCAGCGCCTTCTGCAACGGTCGCGGTTTCATTCATGCTGCTCACTGTTTTAAGCATCAATTGTTGCGTATTTTCGGCGCGATGTCCGAGGGATTGAATCTCTTTGGCATTTTTCTTCATGAGATCGGATGTTGTATTGACCGATTGGGTGATGACCGCTACGGTAGAGTTACTCTCCACAAGACTTTTTTGGGTGCGTTCAGCCAGTTTACGCACTTCATCGGCGACAACGGCAAATCCACGACCGTGCTCACCTGCGCGTGCAGCTTCAATAGCGGCATTGAGGGCTAAAAGGTTGGTCTGTTCGGCAATGTCAGAGATGACTAAGAGCACTTGTTGCACTTGGGATACCTCTTGATCGAGCTGTTCCAAACGAGCAGAAAGATCGGTTTGATTGACAACGACAGTTTGAAGATCGGATGAGACGGCAAGGACTTCATTGGAAGCGTTATTGAGCTCATTGGCGACACCTTGCATCACGGTGCCTGCATGCTCCGCATTCTTTTCACTGTCGTGTAAAATGCTGGCAACTTTTTTGGTGGTATTGACTGCATGATCGACCTCTTGATCGGTCTCTTCGGTGCGCTTTCCGATTTGGAGCGATGTTGAAGAGAGCTCTTCGGCAACGGCCGCATTTTCCATCGCAGTACGTTTAGCATCATCGATGGCGATGCGTAACTGCTCGAAAAGCGTGTTGACGGTGCGCATGATGTTTGCGATCTCGTCATTGCCTGTGATTGCAATAGGGTGGCTAAGGTCTTTATTTTTTCCGATATAGTCACACTCTTTGGCAGCGTTGGAAAGTGAGTTTTTAATTTTAGTCGCAATGACCCAGAAAAGAAACGCTGTGACGCCTGAAACAAGCAGTGCCATGAGCATCCCAATTTTTTTGGCACCGTCGAGGAGTTCGTGCTCTTCTTGTTCAATATCTTGAGAGAGGGCATCGGAATTTTTAGAGATGGAGATAAACGCGTCGCGTCCTTTATTGGTCAGCTCCATAAATTTCGCTCCCTCAGGTGTGGCAAGAAATTCGGCCGAATTGGTTTCGTTTTTATACTGCTTAAGCATCTCAAAACGAGGCATGGCACTGACTCTAAAATCATCCGCTCCTTTTTGGATTAGATTTAAAAGAGCGATATCTTTTTCCGCACTCAGCAGGGGTCGAAGTTCGTTAATATGCTCATCAAGCTTCTTTTGCGATTGGACATAGCTTTCGATAAAGTGTTGTGCATACGAGATTTGATACCCTCTAGAATACATCAAGAGCTCTGAGGTGTAGCGAGGGAGTTTCCCGATGTGTTGCACTTTTTTAACGGCTATTTCGGCGTCCCCTGCATGGGAAATCAGCAGGTAACTGAGCCCCACAGTGCCGATCAAAATAATAACCAATAAAAACATGAGTTTAGCGCGAATTGTCTGTAACATAAAATGTCCCTTATAAATAACTTTTAATTTTTATATTATAGCTTTAATTGTAGTTTTTTCATGTGAGATTTTGCGTGAGATATGAGAAATAGAGACTTTTACATGTAAGGTAAATCACCCTTATTACGCAGGTTTGTGATAAGGGTGGCAAAAAATGACATAGATTAGGAGAGCATAAAACCTCGCATCGAGAGGCTGGCATTTTGGAAGAAAGGGGTCAGAATTTTCAGTTCATCCTCTTTTTTCCTCGTTCCTGCGATGTATAAAAGTGGCAGATAGTGGTCGATGCTTGGGTGCGCTGTTTTAAAATCAGGGCATCGCTCTTCAATGCGCACTAAGCTTTCGACATCGTTACATGTAAAGGCTTGATGGACAAAATCATCCACATTTTGAGCCCATTGCACGGCGGGGGCATTGATGTTGTAAAAATCGACCATGCCAAGATTGTGCGTGATGTTACCGCTTCCGATGATCATAATGCCTTCATCTCTGAGCACTTGGAGTTGCTCACCGATCTTTACATGTAAAGACAGGGGCAGGTTTTTATTGAGGCTGAGTTGAATGATCGGAATGCTCGCTTTGGGAAAGAGAAAATGCAGTGGCATCCACGCGCCATGGTCTAATCCTCGCTCGACTAAAGGGGCATCTAAAAGTGTGGCGATGCGTTTTGAGAGCGTATTGTTGCTGGGTGATGGGTAGCTCATCTCATACAGCGTGGGTGGAAAGCCGTAAAAATCATACAGCGTCTCATACGCAATGCCTGAGCTGATACTCACGGCTGTTTGGTTTGTGTACCAGTGTGCTGAAATGACCAGAATGGCTTTGGGCGTTGGAAGCTCTTTACAGAGCGCTTCAAGCGCTTCGGTAAAACTATTTTCTAACACAAGATTCATCGGTGAACCATGCCCCAAAAAGAGGCAAGGCATCGTAGTGTTTGACATCACGTTTCCTTAGACTGTTTTAAAGGCTGCAAGCGCAAGGCTTAGGGTATTGGAGAGTTTTGAAAGATGCTCTGCCGCACTCGCGATCTCTTCGACACTTCTGGCATTGGTCGCAGAAATGTGATGAATCGCATCAATGCGACCTAACATTTCAGAAGCTTGAGCGCTTCCCTCTTTGGCATCTTTGGCGCTGTTTTGTGCCAATGTTTTGGCTTCATTCATCGTGGAGACGGTTTTGAGCATTATTTTTTGCGTCTCTTCGGCTCGTTGCCCCAGTGCTTGAATCTCTTGCGCATTGCTTTTCATGAGCTCGGATGAGGTAGCAACCGATTGGGTGATGACAGCGACGGTTGCATTGCTCTCTACCAAACTTTTTTGGGTGCGTTCTGCCAATTTTCGTACTTCATCGGCAACGACGGCAAATCCACGACCGTGTTCGCCTGCGCGTGCTGCTTCAATGGCGGCATTGAGGGCTAGCAAATTGGTCTGTTCTGCAATGTCTGCAATGACGGAGAGAACTTGCTGGACTTGGGTCACTTCTTGATCAAGATGCTCAATGCGACTTGAAAGATCGGTTTGGTTGACCACAATGGTTTGCAGATCGTTGGAGACACTAAGAACCTCTTGAGAAGCGTTGCTGAGCTCATCGGACACATTTTGAATGACCGACTCAGAACGGTTTGAACTCTCTTCACTCGTATGCAAGATACTCGCCACTTTTTTCGTAGAATCCAGTGCATGATCGACCTCTTTAGCGGCCTCTTCGGTTCGTTTTCCGATTTGAAGTGAGGTGGATGAGAGCTCTTCGGCAACTGCAGCATTTTCTAACGCCGTACGTTTTGCCCCGTCAATGGCACTGCACAGTTTCGTAAGCAGGGCGTTAACCGTCGCCATCATTGAGGCAATTTCATCCTGACCTTTCGTGTCAATGCTATGGCTTAAATCTTGGCTATTGCCGATGTAGTCGCACTCTTTGGACGCAGTTTGTATGGAGTTTTTGATCTGACCTGAGGTGTACCAAAAGATAAAACTTGACACAACTAAGACCAACAACGCCATAATAACACCAACTATATTGGCTTGATCTAAGACCTGATCTTCATACGCTTCGATGGATTTTGTCAGCTTTTTAGAAGAATCTAAGAGGGTAATAAAGCTCGTACGCCCTTCATTGGTGACCACTGTAAATCGCTTGCCCTCGGGAGTGTTTAGAAACTCAGGTGAATTAATCGCTTCTTTGTATTTATCGACTAAAACAAAGCGCTCATCACTGGAGAGTTTCACCTCGGCAGCTACTTTTTTAATCTGCTCAAGGAGCGCACTATTTTCCTTATTTAACAGTGTTGGTTCAAGTTCTTGCGCGGCTTTGAGAAGATTATCATAGGCTTTATAGTACGCCTCTGTCATTTTAGGATTGAAAGTGATTTGGTGCCCTCTTGCTTGGACGAGCAGTTCATTCGTGTACGTAGCAATGGCACCTGCATATTGCACTTTTTCGACGGCCATTTGAGCTTTGGTCGTATTTGAAACAAGTAAATAGCCTAGTCCTGACGTCCCTATAACAATAACAACAAAGAGAAACAAGAGTTTAGCACGGATAGATTGAAGCATAAAAATTCCTTCTAGCAAGTTAGTTTAGAATTATAACGGGCTATTCCCAAAAAAATGATAATAACGAAGCATTTTAATCCTCTATTTAGAAACAATTCGTAACCAAGTTGTAATCAAATTCCCTTACAATGACATTACCAAATTTTAGAAATGGAGTATACCAATGACTATCAAAACATGTGCAATTGCACTTTTAAGTGTTGCTGCTTTGAGTACAACGGCAAGTGCAAGAGATCAGATTAAAATTGTTGGATCATCAACCGTGTATCCTTTTACCAGCTATGTCGCTGAAGAGTTTAAAGCAACAACAGGCAATGCGACACCTGTCGTTGAATCAACAGGAACCGGTGGTGGTATGAAGATTTTTTGTTCAGGCGATGGTCTTGATACACCTGATTTTACCAATGCTTCACGTCCTATGAAATCGGCTGAATACAAAGCATGTTTAGAAAATGGCGTCACAGATATTACCGGTATGATGGTAGGATTTGACGGTATTGCGTTTGCTCAATCTAAAACGAATGGCAAAATCAACTTTACACGTGAGCAAATGTTCTTAGCACTTGCTGAAGAAGTTCCAAGTAAAGATGGCAAGTCACTCATTAAAAACCCATACAAAACATGGAATGAGATCGATGCGGCTCTTCCAAATAGAAAAATCACCGTTTACGGTCCTCCAACCACATCAGGTACACGTGACTCTTTTGATGAGATGGTTATGGAGCACAGTTCAGCAAAATTTGAAGCGTATGGCGACAAAAAAGGCAAATACAAAGCGGTACGTCAAGACGGTGTGTTTGTTCCAGCAGGTGAAAATGACAACCTAATCGTTCAAAAACTCACCAAAGACACTGCTGCATTTGGTATCTTTGGTTACAGCTTCCTTGAAGAGAATGGCGATAAAATCAATGGCGCATCTGTGGATAGCGTTGAACCAGCATTTGATACGATTTCATCTGCAAAATACCCAATCTCAAGAAGCCTTTATATCTACGCTAAAAACTCACACCGTTCTCAAGTTAAAGGGATGGATGAATTCTTGAAATTGTATGTTGATGCAAAAATGATCGGTACAAAAGGTGTACTTAAAACAATCGGTTTGGTTCCAATGACCGAGGGAGATCTTAAAAAAGTACAAGCAGCTGTTTTAGCTAAGACTAAACTCACTGAAGAGATGGTTAAGAAAAATACCATTCTTCCATAAGTTTACATGTAAGACCGATGAGAGGCGTTTAGAGCCTCTCGCACCTCTTTTTAAAGGACTCTGGTGAGTACGCAAACACTCTATCTTATCTTTTTTGGTGGACTTGTTCCACTAATGTTTCTAGGCTATGTTTTAGGCCGACAAAAAGCCATCACGATTCGTTCACAAGGTATTAAAATGCATTCTCAACCTGACCAATACGGTTGGTTTGGAGCTCTTTATACAGGACTTCCGATCATTACGATTGGGGTTTGTGGAGTATTTTTATATCTTTTTGGCGTTCACGCCATTCCCCCAACGATGCTTTTAGCAGCAGCCCTTGGTGTGGGAGCACTCACCCTTGGACTCTTGATTAAAAATATCCAAGGTACGACCAAAGCGCGTGACTTGGTAGAAGATTTGATTAAGGGAATGCTCTTCACCGCTTCATTGGTTTCGGTGCTAACAACCTTTGGTATCTTGCTTTCTATCATCTTTGAAGCGCTTCATTTCTTCCAAATGCAAAGTTTCTTTCACTTCATCTTTGGCTTAGAGTGGTCGCCTGATACCGCCTTTTTAGAAGGTGCTGGTAGAGCAGATGCGAACGCGGCGGAAGCTAAATTTGGCGCCGTGCCTATTTTTGCAGGAACTTTTTACATCACCGCTATTGCGATGGTGGTTGCCATTCCGATGGGACTGCTGTCTGCGATTTTTATGTCTGAGTATGCCAGTTCAAGTGTTAGATCTCAAGTGAAGCCTTTTTTAGAGATTTTAGCGGGTATCCCAACCGTTGTGTATGGATTCTTTGCTGCCCTTACGGTCGCTCCGCTTGTGGTTAAATTTTTTGCGGTCTTTGGCATCGAAGCACAGTACCAAAACGCACTCTCTTCAGGTATTATCATGGGGATTATGATTATCCCGTTTATCTCTTCCCTCTCCGATGATGTTATCAGCTCTGTACCTCAAAATATGCGCAATGGTGCGTATGCACTTGGTATGAACAAAGCAGAGACGATTCGTTTTGTGGTTCTCCCTTCTGCGATGCCAGGTATCATCGCTTCGATCCTCCTTGGTGTCTCACGAGCCCTTGGAGAGACCATGATCGTTGTTATGGCAGCAGGTTTAAGACCAAACTTAACGTGGAATCCACTGGAAGATATGACCACCGTCACGGTTAAAATCGTTGAATCGCTTACGGGTGATCAAGAGTTTAACAACCCACTCACCCTCTCAGCCTTTGCGCTGGGTTTGGTGCTTTTTGTGGTGACGTTGGTGATTAACATTATCTCGGTCAGTACCATTCGTAAGTTCCATAGAAAATACAAAGTTTCAACGCTTTAAAGGGCAGATATGAAAGAGCAAAACGACAACTATTTTTACATACCACAGATCAAAAGACGTAACCAAAAAGCAGCTCTTTTTAAAGGGGCTACGATTATGGCGATTGTCTTCTCTGTCTCTTTTTTGATCTTCTTTTTGGTGGATTTAGGAAGATCCGGCTATCCCGCTTTTTTTCAAACCTATGTCAAAATGGAAGTCACCATCAATGAAGAGGTTTTGGAAAATCCTTATGTTGCGGTTAAAGGTAAAAACCTTAAAATTATCAGTCGCGCATGGCTAAGAGACATTCCCAATCAAGTCAAACAAAATCCAACATGGATGAATACGACACAAGAACACTGGGTACTCGCCAACTCTGAGGTTGACCAATATGTCAAAGGCAAAGAGTCACGAACCAAGCCAAATGAACGTGCCTATGTGGATGAACTCAAAGAAAAAGGGCTGGTTGAACTGAAGTTTAACACCATTTTTCTCACCACCGGCGATTCTAAAATTCCTGAAAATTCGGGCATCTACTCTTCCATCATTGGAACGGTGATGACCATTATCGTTACGATGCTGATCGCATTTCCGATCGGTGTTATGACAGCCATTTATCTCGAAGAGTTTGCTCCTGATAATCGTTGGACGCAGATCATTGAGGTGAATATCAACAACCTTGCCGCGATTCCTTCCATTTTGTTTGGTCTTTTAGGCTTGGCAATTTTTATCAACTTCTTTGGGGTTCCTAGGAGTTCACCGTTGGTAGGCGGTATGACCTTGTCACTTATGTGTCTGCCTGTTATCATTGTAAGCTCTAAAGCATCCCTCAAATCGGTTCCTGCAAGCATACGCCAAGCGGGTTTTGGTCTGGGACTGACCAAGTGGCAGATCGTGCGTGATCATGTTTTACCTTTGGCAATGCCAGGCATTATGACAGGTTCCATCATCTCCATTGCACATGCTTTGGGTGAGACAGCGCCTTTGATTATTGTCGGTATGATCGCGTTTGTGCCTGATGCGGCGACGAATTTTACCGACGCTGCAACTGTGCTTCCTGCACAAATCTTTACATGGGCAGGTATGCCTGAAAAAGCCTACTTGGAGCGTACTGCTGCAGGTATTATCGTTCTTTTAGCGGTACTTCTTTCCATGAATGCCGGCGCCGTGTACCTTAGAAAAAAATTTGAAAGAAAGTGGTAATGACAATGGAAAATGGTTTTATTCACACAACCTTTAACGATCGTGATGAGACTCCTGAGATTGCAGAGAGTATCAAAATAGAGGTCAAAAACCTTGATCTTTTTTACGGCGATAAACAGGCTCTCAATAGCATCAATATGGATGTTTATACGAAAAAAATCACAGCACTCATAGGACCGAGTGGTTGCGGAAAGTCTACTTTTTTACGTTGCATCAACCGCATGAACGATCTCGTTCCAAACTGTAGAGTAGAGGGTTTCGTTGGCATTGATGGACACGATGTATACGATAAAGACATCGACGTCGTTGCAGTTCGAAAACGCGTTGGTATGGTGTTTCAACAACCTAATCCTTTCCCAAAAAGCATCTATGAAAACATCGCGTATGCTCCTTTGATGCACGACATCGTGAAAAAAGGTAAAGAGTGTGACGAGTTGGTCGAGCGAGCACTCAAAGGTGCCAATCTTTGGGAAGAGGTTAAAGATAAACTCAAAGACCCAGGCACGGCACTCTCAGGCGGACAGCAACAACGTTTGTGTATCGCGCGTGCTATTGCGGTTGAGCCTGATGTTATTTTGATGGATGAGCCAACAAGTGCGCTTGATCCAATTTCAACCGAGAAAATTGAGAACTTGATGTTGGACTTGAAGAAAAACTACACCATCGTTATCGTCACACACAATATGCAGCAAGCTGCTCGTATCGCAGACTACACCGCATTTTTCCATTTAGGAAATCTCATCGAATACAGCGATGCTAAAACACTCTTCGTTAACCCAAAAGAGAAGAAAACCGAAGATTACATCACAGGACGTTTTGGTTGATCTTATCTTTTACATGTAAAGCGAAAAAGCTTTACATGTAAAACCCTTTCAAATAATATGGAATTGAAAATGCTTTATTTGGCTTTGCATAGAGTACAATGTTCTTAAAAAAGTTCGATTTTACACTGCACATCTTTAAAATAAAGCGAATGTATGGAAAACATAGGCAGTTTTGTCAATATCAAGAGTCATAATTTTCATTTTCACGGCTGTTCTACCTGTGAGGGTGATTGTTGTAATGGGGCTAAAGGCTTTGCTGCATCACCTCTAATTTTAGAAGATTTTGAAGCGGTGTATCAAAATTTTCCTATTTTGTTTAGTATGAAAGAGCAAAAATTAGTCGCCTATGTGCTTCTCAATGATGGCAAAAATTATTGCAAATATTATGTCAATCAACAATGCAGCATCTACTTACAAAGACCACCTGCATGTAAACTTTACCCTGTTAGTCCCTATTTTGAGCATCTCCTTGTCGATACTGCTTGTCCTTCTATCAATCAAGAGTCTGGATATTCGGTCTGCAGTGATGGAAAATTAAACAGTGCATTTGCAACGAAAAGATTGGAAAATTTTGATGAGAAGTTAGAAGCAACCCATGCTTTTTTTGAAAGCATTAACACGCTAGAAGATTTTGAACACGTGGGCAATTTGTTGGGCATACCGTTATTTCGATACATCAAACCAAGCGATAACCCATACATTAAAATGCATTTAGAATCACTCAAACACTCATGGTTTTATATGTCAGTTCATTCATTAATCCTTACACGTGAAGTCTCTTAAGATACTCATGGTATAAATACATAAACTTTAGTCATCAAACCTCAATTTAGTTAGACACTTTGTATTATATTCATTCAGAGAAGTTAATATTGTAAGATCTCCTCGAATTTTATATCCATGAAATTTAACCGATTCAATAAGATTTATAGGAAGTTTTTTTCTAATGATTTTTATTAATGCTCGAATTTTTTCATTATTTGTCAGTTCATCTTGATACACAAAATGAGCTATTTCATTATGCGTAACATAGTGAGGTGATTTAATACACAAAAGTTTTAACAACAAAGTTTCTTTTTTACCTAATTTGATTAACGATTCATTAAAAACAAAAAGAGAATTTTTGAAATCAAAATAAATACTTTTAGATATAAAAAATATATCATCATTCCAAATATTGCATAATTTAAAAATTCGATGAACAACAGGCTCTATTAAGCTATCTTTGATAGTGATATCGTGGTATCGATCTATGTAATGAAGTGTTCTAAAAAGCTCAAAACTTACTAAAGCCTTTTCCAATAAAAGTAAGATGGGTGCATTATAGCCTCCATTTTCTCTAATAAAAAGCTCAATGCGTACATCAAGAGGATTGGCTAAATTAAGAATGAAAAGAGCAATCGTATTAAAATGAGATTTATGCGAATATACTTCTTGCATATTATGAATATGTAGAACATTAAATTTAGTACGTGTTGAATTTAAGCCTTCTATAATTCTATTTGCAAAATCTTGATCAGGTTCAAGAAGTAAAAGATTCACCATTTCATTTCCTTTGATACATAATTAATGGATTTTAAATTGCTCTAATTCGTTATCTAACTTAGCTGCCATTATTGAAAGATCTTCACTAGCTTTTTCAACTTCTTGAATACTTGTAGTATTGGTTTTTATAATAGCTTCTATCTCTTGTATTGTTTCGATAATTTTTTGAATAGACATATTGACATTTAAAGCATTTTTTAGATTGAACTGATTACTCTGAATACTGTTTTGTAAAATATCAGCATTTTCTTTAAAGACACTTTCAATAGTTGAGAATATTTTCGAAAGGGAAAAGATTTCTTTGGAATTAATATCTATTTGTTCAGAAGCATCAGTTGTGGATTGAACAATAACGCTAATTGTTGTATTGATTTCAGATAAACTTTCTTGAGTCCTTTCTGCTAATTTACGAACTTCATCAGCAACAACGGCAAAGCCTCTTCCATGTTCACCTGCTCTTGCTGCTTCAATAGCAGCATTAAGAGCTAGTAAATTTGTTTGATCTGCTATGTCAGAAATTACATTTAAAATATTTTTTACTTCATCGGTACTTTCTCGACTATGTTGTAATTTAGAAGCCATTTCAAGTTCTTTTTCTGAGCTGTTTTGTAATTTTTTATTAAGTTGATCCATCTGTATTTGTATTTTTTGAAAATTTGTATTTACAATACCAAGCTGCTCGCTGTTCCTTTGCGTCTCGTCAATTGATGATTTTACTTCATTTAAAACTATCTTGCCATTTTCGACAGTATTTGAAACAATCATATTCTCTTCAGTAGAACGTTCTTCAAGTATTAAAAAAATTGCTTTGAGTTTTTTTGTAATAGTAAGGTTTTCCCTACTAGTTTCTTTTGCTCGAATAATTAATTCCTGAATTTTTTCAATGAATACGTTGATTGATTTTGCAATCTCTCCCAATTCATCATGACTTTTAATAGCTAATCTTTGCGTTAAATCGCCTTCGCCTGAAGCTAAATTTTTGATCATCTCTTGAAGTAAATGAAGAGGTTTAAATTGTAATGAAAGCAACATGTAAATTCCAAAGAATCCTAAAATAAGAAATACTAAACTAATCAATAAAAGCTTATTCGTTTGCTCATAAAGACTTGAAAAAGCTATTTTCTTGTCAAAATTAATCAGTATTTTCCATCCAGTCTCCTCGACTGTATTGAAGACTAAAATTTTTTCAGATCCATTAATTGAAAATTCTAAAATACCAGATTTTTTAGAAAATATTGCATCTTCAACCCATTTTAATTCGGGATTCAAGTCACTTAAACGCTTTCCTTGATATTCTGCAATAGGATGAAAAATACTTTTATGATCAATGCCTGTAATTGATGCGAAACCTCCATTAAATTGCGTCTCCAAAACTTTCTTTTTAATGTTTTCTAAGGGCAAAACAATAAAACCTATACTCTTTTCTTCAATGGGAGCAGAAATCGTTATAATTGGCATTCCTGGTCTCATAGGATTATCATGAGGAATAGAAAAAGCGGGTTGGAAGTTATTAGATTTGGCTGTTTTATAAACGAGTTCTTTTTCAGCATCTTCTGCACTCATGTAGGGTGCTGATGGTGATATATGAATTAAAGGTTTTCCTTCAAGATAGGCAATGCTTACATTTACATTAGCCGCCTGTGCTGTCTGTATTAAATGTTCACGAATACGCTCTGGTGTTTTTTCTTGAAGTTTATGGATACTTTTACCTAAGGCAATGACAATGTCTTGCTTATTGTACAACCATTCGCTAACGGTTTGTGTAAGCGATAGTGCTTTTTCTTCCAGCATTGAATGAATTTCTTGCTTTGTTGTTTGTTGCATCATAAAATGATTGATAGTAAGAAATGTAGTAAAGCCAAAGATCATGCCGCACATAATTGAGAGGATAATTTTTTGTTGTAATTTCATTTTATAGTCCTGATTTTCCAAAAGAATCATATAAGTAATAATTGTTAATTTAATTTATTTTTTTATGGAAAATAATAAACAAAAAGCAAAGCCTCATAATGATACCTACGGCTTTGCTCTTAAATAGTTAAAATTAATCCATACTAGAATTTATAATTTATGTAAAAGCGTCCATAAAGAAAATCATCATTTCCTGATGGCATAGCAAGCGCATCATACGTACTATAACCAGCCCATAGACGAGTATGAAAACCTTTTAATACCCCACTAAAGGCATATTTAAGGTCAATTGTAATTTCTTTTGTGCCATCCATATTCATATTACCTGAGTTAATAATACCTTGAGCACTTTGTGTAAAATATCCATATTTCAGTGCTGAGCTAAAACCAGGGATACCAAAGTCATAAATCGCTTCGATAGAATAAGCATCAACACCTGCAAAGATAGCATTGTTCGTGAGCATATCTGTATAAGCAACCGCATCAGGTACATGTCCAAATGTACCAGGGAAATTTGCTTCATCATCCATAGTAGTATAGGCTAGATTAAGCTTTATGCCTGTAACTTCTGTTGCGACTTTAAAGCCAAGCAATTGTGCGTGGTCACCACCAACTGTGTTTGGCCCAGGATTAGCATAATTGCCTGTTTCATAATTGGCTCCTGCATAGGTTACAGCCAAAGAGAGGGGATAACTAATAGGAAGCTTATATTCAGCTTGAAGGTAATATTCATCATATCCACCTGCTCCAATAAAGACAGGTGCATCATACAATCGTTTATTCTCATTGGTTGTCAAGTATTGACCATCAAGCGTTAATCCTGAGATTGTTTTGTTGATAAAAAATACAGAGTACATGCCATCAGAGAAGTGTTCATCTTGTTGAGTTGCACCAACGGCTTCACTGCTATAACGCATTTTCCAATCTTGAATGTACATCAATTTAACCATGGTATCTGGAATTTCATTGAAGTTTAAGACTGCAGCATCAAACGAGTCTTCAAGTGCAAATACTGAGCTGGTCATAATCAAAGGTGTTTTGATTTTTTGACGACCAACAGCAATGTTTGATTTTAAGAAATTATATTGGAGATATGCTTCTGAGAGTAAAGTTGTACTAACGGAGTTACGTGCATCGTCTTCACTAGTATAATCATTAGCATTGAGTGCATCTCTTTTTTGAAAGTCTAAATCATGAGCTGATTGAAAACCAAGTCCTAATTTAAAGTTATTAAAACTATCAGTAACATATCTTAGTTCTGCGGCAACAGAACCAACATTAACATTATTTGTAGGAGCTGTTTGCACGGTTGCACCTGTTTGACTACCCGCAGTATAAACAAATCGCAAATCGCCTGTTACTTTGCCATTTTTAAAAGCTTCTTCGAGAGTATCTGCAGCATACGCATGACCGCCAAGCCCTAAAACTGCAATTGCAACCATACTTAATTTAGCAAGTTTCATATTATCTCCTTTTTTTTAAGAGTTCAATGCTTTACATGTAAACCATTGAACTCCATTTATAGCGTTATACAACTTCTTTAATTATTTCTTCAAATCTTCAGCTAATTGTTTCTCAGCCTCTTCTTTTTTCTTATCTAACTTACCTTTGTAGAAGTCATACTCAGGTTTATAGTAATTGAGCATACTTCTAAGCCCTTTATGCCCTACTTCTACGTGACATGAAGCACATCCAATTTCGTTCTTAGTGCCCTCAAGGCTTGCATAATGCTCATGCATTTTACGACCTTGCTCACTAATAGATTCATTGGTTCTGTAGTTCGTATGACAGCCAGAACACGCTTCATCTTTAACAAAGTGTTGTCTGTTGGCACGATTTGCTTGCCAATCAATTTTATCTGGATTACCAAAGAAGTGAATTGCTCCTTCAACAACGCCATTTCTAGCTTTTGTTGCAATATACGCAAAAACATTTTCGTGAGGTAAATGGCATGTTCCACAGGTGACTTTGATACCTGTTTTACCCGCCCCTCCATGAACGTCATTTTGATATGCTGCAACCATTGGTTTCATTTCATGACACACAACACAAAACCTATCACCGCTCGTTCTATGAAGTCCTTCATAAAGAATCCATGAACAAAGCAAACCAATGAAGATACCCACTAATCCTGTCAAAAGAATATTATTCTTTATCATCTCTAAGATTTTCTTCATCATGGTGTCGGCCTCATCCATATTTTCACATCGTTACTGTGACAGCTTAAACACATATTGTCTGACTTTTTGTGTTCAAAGTGGCACTCATCACAATAGAGTTTTGGACCATCGTGAATTGAATTATGTGGATTTACATGTAATGCATCCATAAATTTAAGTCTGTCTGCCAAATACTGTTTTGTTTTATGACACGACAAACACCCTTTATCGTCGATTGCTTTAAAATTTTCTGGGTCATCCCCTTGTTCTGCATGACAGTCAACACATTTAAATGATAACTTTTCATGATGAGGCTTAAGAGGAAATTTTTCTTTAAGTTCTGGTGTTATTTTTACCACAGGGGAAGGAGGCGTCGCCTCACTTCCAATCAGTAGTGACATCACACCAAAGATAAGAAAAAACCCTAATGCTAAAAGAGTTTTTTTGTTACCCATGATTAGATGTTTTCTCCTGCGACCATACCACATACTAGACAATCTGTAATCGCACAACTACCTAAACGACTCGCACCGTGTGTTCCACCTGTGACTTCGCCTGCAGCGAAGAAACCTGGGATTGGTTTGTTGGTGTTAGCTGAAATAACTTGAGCTTTGGTATTGATTTTTAAACCACCCATTGTATGGTGAGGTTTTGGCATCTGGCGACTTGCGTAGAAAGGTCCTTTCATCTCAATCGCTTCTTTACCATAGATTTCAGGAAGTGTTTGTTTCTTGAATTCATCTACTACGCTATTTTTTACATCTTCGTTGTATTTTTTAACAGTTGCTTTAAGTGCATCCGCTGGAATTTTGTAATTTGCAGCTAGTGCATCAAGGGTATCAAATTTTTTCATAACACCTGATGCTAAAGCTTTATCCAATGTTTCAATAACATTTTGATCAAACGAATTATATGTACCAAGTGACACTGGATATGCTTTTGGGTCTTGTCTAAGAATAACATACTGAGCGTCCGCTCTGGTTTTTCTATCTGCCATTTCGTTCATAAAGCGTTTACCATTTCTAACATCAACGGAAATACCGTATTTGAATGTGCCACCTTGTGTTACATGTGGAGATGTACCAAAACCTCTCTCATCCGGGCTTGCCCATGGTCCTTGTTGAATCCAGTCAATATGCACGGGGAGTGCACCGATTTGGAAAGCTTTTAAAAGTGCGCCTGCGGTTGCACCATCATGATTTGTTGTATCAGCGTCATCGGGAATACGTGGGTCTTGCATTTTTCTAAACATTTTATCCATTGCAAAACCACCGCTTGCTAAAATAACACCTTTTTTAGCACGGTAAACTTTTTTCTCACCTGTTTTGTTTTCGATATCATCACTGTAAAGTTTGTTGTCAAAACGGTAGTTGATACGAGCTGTTACACCGATAACCGTTGTACCATCATTGCTCATAACAAAATCATCCATTTTAGCGCGTGTTACAAGTTTACAACCAGGAAGTTTTTCTACAAATGCTGCCATTGGTTGAATAATTCCAGAGCCGCTTGCATTTTTTGTAACTACGGAACGTGCAACACTATGACCACCGAATTGAAGAGGTGGTTTGTCATCTTGAAATTGTGCACCACATTTAACGGCAAAATCAAAAGCGTCAAATGCTCTTTTAGCAATCAATTCAAGCATTTCTACGTGGTTAATACCAAGACCTGCTTTTAAGCAGTCTGCATAAAATTTTTCGTTGGAATCTTCAATGCCATATTTTTTCTGTAAAGGATTGTTTGGTATAGCCATACCACCACCGTTGATAACAGAGTTGCCACCAACGCGACCCATTTTTTCAAGGATTAATACTTTATAACCACGCTCTGCTGATTTAGCTGCTGCTGCAAGACCTGCAAAACCTGAACCAATAACGATAACATCGTACTCTTCATCAAACTTAACATCTTTCTCTGTTGGTGCTGCTGCCATTGCTTGACTTGCGCTTAACATTGCGGCACCCGCTCCAACGAAACCTAATTTTAGAGCGTCCCTTCTGGACATTATTGTCTCTTGACTCATTTGTAACTCCTTAAATATTTTTTCAACTAAATATTTATATGAAATATTTAATTTTATAAGTGAAGTCTAACACTCATGAGTGAATTATCAAGTGAAGTTTTTTTAATTTATGTAACCCAAACTGCTAGTTGAGAAGATGGTTTGAAAGTTGCTTTAAACTCCATAAAAAGCCGTGGGAGGCGAGATTATGGAGCGAGATATTATAACCGTTTATTGTTTAATTGATGAGTATTTGAAGGTATCAGGGATAAAAGATGATGTTAGAGCTGAGATTAGTAATGCAGAAGTGCTGCTTATCGGGTATATGGCAGTGAATGATTTTAATGGCAACTATTTCAAAGCACATCAGTATGTTAAGATGATGCACTTGGTGAAAGAGATTGACTACACGAGATTTTTGCGCCGCTTAGTAAAAATCAATGACGTGTTGTCCACACTTTTTTTGTTTTTAGGCTCATTGTTTCAGCGATTAAACGGTGCCAAGATTTACTCCGTAGATTCTTTTCCTGTTGAATTGTGTCAGATAACGAGGCAAAGCAGAGTCAGATTGTGGAGTGATCCATCTTTGAAAGGTTACAATGCATCCAAAGGGAGATTCTTTTATGGGCTTAAAGTCCATATGGTGGTGACGACAGATAAAGAACCTGTGATGGTTCATATCTCACAAGGCTCTATACACGATGTTACGGCTGGGTATCAATTCATGCACAATCTCCCCAAAGAATCGATTACGATTGGAGATAAAGGTTATATTTCATCAAAGTTAGAAGCTTTTTTAAAACGATTTGATATTGTACTATCGCCTATTGGACGTAGCAATATGCCAAGAGAAGATTTTAATGAGTATTGTACCAAGCGTAGAATTAGAAAAGGTGTAGAAACTGCCTTTTCTATGATAACTGCTAAATTTGGTAAAGTAATCAAGGCTACAACCATTGGTGGCTTTTTAACAAAGCTTAGACTCTTCATCACTGCTTATGCTATCAACTGCTTTTTGAAGCTTAGTGATCACAAAAAAGCCCTTCTGTTTAACTAGCAGTTTGGGTTAAATAATTATATTTTGCTTATCATATCTTGATCTAAAAAAATATAGTTGTTGCTTATTAATACAGATACTAATGTAGGGAGTATTTCTATAATTTTTTTTAAAAGATCAACAAATATATCCATTTCAATTCCTTACTTAAAATAATTAGGTTTATTTACACAAAAACCTTAGGAACCAACACCTCAAGCGGAATATGAAGTCGTGCTGAGAGTTGCGCTATCATTGATAAAGAGAGTCCGATTTTGCGGTTTAATACTTCAGAGACTTTGCTTTTACTCCCAATCATCGGAACCAAATCTTTTTGTTTAAGTCCCAACTCTTCCATGCGATATTTGATGGCTTCGATGGGGTCTGGAGTAGCGATTACCCAGTGGTTTTCTTCGTATTTTTCGATTAAGAGGGCTAAGATTTCAAGCTCATCACTCTGTGGTGTGCCCACCTCTGGATTCATTTCCATCAAAACATCAACACGTTCAAGTGCTTTTTCATAATCCATTTCGGTTTTTATAGGTTGAATGTTCATTTTAAATTTCCTCTGCATTAATTTTACTGTATTCACTGTGTGTTCCAACAAATTTAACACGTACGATTTTTCGCTTATAGTCGATATGCACGATCAAGCGGAAGTCATTGCCTTTGATGTTAAACACAACACGATTATCATGCAAAAAAGAGGCACTCGCATAATCACGCTTGATCTGCTCGCTATTTTCCCATTGAGCCTTACGCACATCTGCATGCCAAACTTCCAGAGGAATTTTTGCTTGTGCATGTTTTTCATAAAAATGAACCAATGTTTTTTTGCTAATGATATTCATGGAGTGAGTATAATGTTTGTTCCTTTAAAAGGAACTTAATGGAGGATTTGAAATCTAAAAGAAGAAATGCAAGGGAAAATCCCTTGCATAAAGTACAAAAGTCTGAGTGACTTTTGCAAAGAAACAATTAACGTTTTCAAGGAAGCTTTTAATAGCTCCTCTTGAGGAACTATTAACGCTTTGAAAATTGTGGACTACGACGTGCTTTTTTGCGACCGTATTTTTTACGCTCAACAATTCTTGAGTCACGTGTCAATAAACCATAAGGTTTAAGGATTGTTCTAAAATCAGCGTCCATTGCTGCAAGTGCTTTGGAGATACCATGACGAACGGCATCCGCTTGAGCTGAATAACCGCCACCTTGAGTAGAAGCTACGATGTCAAAGCTTGCTTCTTGTTTTGTAAGAGCAAGGGGTTGACGAACACGTTTTTTAATGGTCTCATGACCACCAAGCCACGCTTCAAAATCAACGCCATTGACCGTAATTGACCCTTTACCAGGTGCGCTTACCCATACTTTAGCGATAGCTGTTTTTCTTTTACCAGTTGCGTATACTTTTGCCATATTACTTTACCTCTACTTTAACTTGCGCTGTATGTGGATGCTCATTACCAGCATAAACTTTTAGCTTTTTGATCATCTCTTTAGCAAGATTTGTTTTAGGTAACATGCCTCTTACCGCAAGTCTGTACAATTTCGCTGGGTTGTTGTTCAAAAGATCACCCAATTTTTCAGTTTTAACGCCACCGAAATATCCTGTGTGTCTGTGATACAATTTTGTGTCTAATTTTGTTCCACTAAACTCTACTTTTTCCGCATTGATGATGATAACGAAATCGCCACAATCAACATTTGGAGTAAAATAAGGTTTATGTTTGCCTCTGAGTAGTGTTGCTACTTCTGTAAGGAGTTTACCAAATCTCTTACCAGCAGCATCCACTACGATCCAGTCGCGTTTAACTTCGCTTGGCTTAATCGCTTGTGTAGCTTTCATCTGTCATAACCTTTGACGTATTTATTTAACGAAGTGCAAGTTTAATCAAAATATACTTAAATACTGCTTAAATTAAGTGTACTATAAGCTTTTAAGAAGTTCGATTCCATCGTTTTGCAAATAGCAAATATACGCTTCCACAGGCAGACCATAGATCGAAGAAAGGGCGTCTTGATAGAGCTTGACTTGCACTTGGTGTTTCGCACTCTGCTTTTTCGAACTCTTGTAATCAATGACAATGATTTTATCGGGAAATTCAAGCAACAGATCGATCTGTTTACGCTCTTTTTGGTAAATAAGCGGTTGCTCTTTATAGACTTTCGCCCCCTCTATCAAATCCAAAAAGGCTTTACATGTAATCAATTTTTCACCTCTTTGATAGATGGCTTGTAAGGTGTGCTCATCCAAAAGCGGTGCAAAACGGTTTTGCAGTGCGATGTAAGCCCTCTTTAGCGAAGATTCATCAAAACTGTCTAACATCTCCAACAAATAGTGTTGTGCAATTCCAAAGGTAATAGAAGCAATCTCAGCACTCTCGCCCTCTTCCTCAGGCGCACTTGCCACCTCTTGCGCACCATAACGTTTAGGCTGGTAGACATTCATCGCGCTTGGCATAATCGGTGTCTCTTTGGTAGAAACACCGATCACGCCTCGCTCTGTTGTGCTCAGATCCAACATCTCAAACGCACTGTTTTGCGCTTTTGCACAGACAAAGAGTGAACGCTTCTCTCTGGTAAAAGCGACATAAAGCGCGTTAAGCCTGTCTTCGTACATCAAGACGCTCTCTTGTTCTTTGGCTTTGGCATACACTGTATCGACCGATTCTCTGCCACCCATCGTGAGATAAAGCCCTTTGATGTCCACTTCATCGTAGCTAAATAAAATCGTATCACTTCGATTGTTGTCGCGACTGAGGCGATCACACACGATGACATGCTCAAACTCCAAACCTTTGGATTTGTGAACGGTGAGGACACGCAAACCATCCACATCTTCACTTTTGGCTTCATCGCTCAGTTCATCCAACGCAAATAAAAAGCTTTCGATCTCTTCATAACGACTCGCAACTTCAAGGAAACTGAGCAGATCAGCACTTCCATCAAACAGTCCATAGGTTTTAATGATTTTTTCAACCAAAACGAGTGGCGTCGCATCTAAATCCCACCCGCTTTTTGAAAGCGGAGTATCCCACGCCATGCCACACTGCACAAGAAACGCTGCTTTATAGAGTTCATCGCCAAAGTAGAGGTATTTAAGTAGTGCAATGATGGCTTTGATGGAGCGCACTTCAATGAGTTTCAATGTCGCCTCAAGCCTTACATGTAAAGAGGGAAACTGCTCTTGCACCAATGCTTTAAAAACTTTGGCATCTTTGTTGGTATGTACCAAAAGCGCAATGTCCTTTGGCTTTACACCCTCTTTTAAAAGTATTCCAATCGCCTCTAAAACTGAAGGCTCAATCGCTTCTTCAATGCGCACATTGATGTACCCCTCACCCGTGGCTTTGGCAACCTTTTGTGGCTCATAGCCTTTGATTTTACATGTAAAGATTTCATTGACAAAATTAACGATCTGTTCGGTACTTCGATAGTTGGTATCGAGCGCATTCACGTCTAAATGCAAACTCTTTTTAGCGTACCCAAACAGCTCTTTAGCCCCACCTCGGAAGCGATAAATAGACTGCTTCACATCACCCACGAAAAAGAGTGTTTTAAAGTCTTTCACTCCCTGCCCTGCGCGTATCTCTTCAATGAGCGGTAGAAGAATCTGGTACTGCACGATGCTCGTGTCTTGGAACTCATCGATCAAAAGATGTTCTATCACCCCATCAAGACGAAAATAGAGAAAATCTTTGCTGATCTCTTGACGCAAAAGGGTGTAAAGCAGATTGGTCACGTCATCAAAACGAAGCTCGCCATACTCGCCCATCAGAGCTCTGAGGCTCTCATCGTAGATGGCAAAGAGTTTGCCCAATTGCCCTAAAAAGTACGCCTCTTTGTCATTGACATAAATATTTAAAGCCTGCTTGAGTTCTCGCAAAAGTGCATCGGTTGTCTCGTTAGCGTACTTTTTATAGTCCCAATAGCCAAAGTCTTCACGCTCCAAATATTTCTTAGAAAGCAGATCACTCAGTGTGTCCGCCTTGAGCGTCGCAAGCCCACGTGCAGAGAGTCCACTTTGTTCAAAATAGTCCCTGATACGCTCTAAAATGTCTAAACACGGTTTTAATGTTGGGTAATGCCTCTCATCCAACGTGCTGATGTCAAGCTCTGATTTTTTTTGATACAGCATATCCAGCAGACTAAAAAGATCGCCTAACTTCTTATCTTCGTTAATGCTAAAGGCAATTAAAGCATTGTAAAGATTTTTGCTTTTGCACCCTTTGATGAAACGCTCCACCAACTCCTCATCAAGTCCATTTTGCCCTACTTTGAAGTCGGGTTGCAACCCTACATGTAATGCAAAATGGCGTAAAATAAGGGAGAAAAAAGAGTCCAGTGTCGAAATCTTGATGTCTGCTTGAAGCAAGGTTTGCATCACACGCTCTTTCTCAAAAAGTAACGTCTCTTTAGACTTGCCCGTTTGCACGCAAATCGCTTCTAACTCGTCTTTGTCTTCCAGATGTTTGAGCGTCTCAAAAATGCGTGTTTTCATCTCCGCCGCAGATTTGTTCGTAAAAGTGAGCGCGACGATCTTTTGCGGATTCGCGCCCATAAACAACAATGAAAGGTAACGCACACTCAGAGCAAAGGTTTTACCACTGCCTGCACTGGCTTCGAGTGCTAAATAAGGACTTAGATTCATATCTGCTCCTCACGTCCACACAACTGCACATACGGGCAAAGCCTGCAATGCTTTATCTCCTCGCAAAATTCATACCCGTTGATCGGTTTTGAAAGCTCTTGTAGCTTTACATGTAAAAGCGCTTTCTTCTCTTCAAGGAAGTTTTCGCTCACTAAAACACCCTCTTTTAGATCGTAATAATAAACGCCTCCAACCTTGCCCAAAGAGCTTGCGATAAACGCGTAAAAGACCAGTTGAAAATCAACCGTGCTTTCTAGTGAACGCTCCGTGGTCGTTGGCACTTTGCCGCTTTTATAGTCGATGACAAACAGCTCATCCCCTTTTTGATCGATACGGTCAATCTGCCCTTCTAACATAAAACCTTCATAGGGCACAGCATGTGAAAACTCTTTTTTGAAAACGCGAAAGCCCTCATCAAAGCGTGCTACTTCATTCTGCATAAAAGGTTTCAATTTTTGAAGCCACACATCGACAAAGTAACTCCACACTTCATGGTGATTGTGCTCTTTTAAAAGCGTTTCAAGTTTGATATAAAGGCTCTTTTTATCCAAAAGTGATTCATCACAAATCGCATCTTCAAGGACTTTATGAAGTGCCAAGCCAATGACTTGCTCATCAATTTTAGTGCTTGGCATCTTCGCCTCTTTCAGCCTTTGGATGTAGCGAAAGTAAAATTGACGTTTACATGTAAGTAACGTCTTAAGCTTCGTTGCGGAGAGTGGAAATGCTTTAAGATCATACGGAGCGTCGATAAAAGGCTGATCGTACAGGTTTTTAGGAACATTGACATCAAAGAGAAGCAGTTGCAATACTTTTTCATCTGCCATAACAGTGGTATTGAACCCAAGCTCATCCAAAAAGCGTGAAGGCATACTTGTCTCATTTTTCACATAAGCAATGGCAATTTTCTGTGCGCGAGAAAAAAGCTGATGGTAGTAATAACGTTGTAAATTCTCTCGATCCCTTTTGGTGGGAAGTCCTGCGTGTGCGCGAACTGCAGAGGAGAGAAAGAGGTCTTTTTGACTTCGCTTTGGCACAAACTCATCGTTGAAATCTAAAACGATGACGCCTTTGTAGCTCACACCTCTGGTTTCCAGCACGCCTAAAACCGTCACTTTCCCACCGCGAACATCGTCTTGACTCAGTACAGAGAGCCGGTTTAAAAAGAGTTTGGTGACTTGTTCAAAACGAAGAGCGGGAGCATGTTTTAAAAAATGTGTAAAAGCAAAGAAGACCTCTTGAAACAGAGGATTTTGCTGCTCTTTGGCATCACAGGAAAGCAATTTTTCAAAGAAACTCATGGCAACGTCTGCAACTACTTTTTGATGCCAAATCTCTTTACATGTAACCAATATTTCAGGCTCTATTTTTAAGCGAGCAACACGGAGATGATCTTCGATCTCGTCATTGCGCATTGCTTTTTCAATGCTACTTAGTTTTTGATAAAAATGGCTCTGCTTCAGGCTTATGCCCATTGCAAAGTTGAGATTGTGCCATGTATCAAACGGGCGTAGCACTTCAGCGAAACGCTCATCAGGTAAAATCACCACGATCTCTTCTGGCTTTAAACCCTCTTCCACAAACTGAGCAATAGTACTTTGCACATAGCCCATTTGTGCGAGACGTGAGGAAAAGCCGTAAACTTGGATATCTTGTTTGGAAGTATTTTGAGGCTTTACATGTAAAATATCTTTTGTTGAAAGATTGATCTCATAGGTGTTGTCTTGTTCTAGCACAATACCAAATTCGGCAAACAGTAACGCCATTTTTTGATTGTAAGCACTGATGGTAACGTTTACATGTAAAGGAATCAGTGTGGCTATTTGGCTCAGAAGTTCCACCTCATAACGACTCAAAAAGCCTTCCAAATGAATGCGAACAGCACCTAGTGAGCGAATATACGCAACATTGAGTTCATAGCATTCGGGAAGCGTGATGCGATCGTACAAAGCGTGTTTAGAAAGAATTGCTTTGTAGTGCTTAAGAAGCGTTTGAAGCACTTCCAAGTGCTCTGCATAGTGCTCATATGTATCAGCGCTCAACAACGCGTCAAGTGCCACTTTTTCATGGCTAAGCTCTTCAAAAAAACGAAACAGATAGGTGGAGTTTTTCAAAAAGGTAAAAAATTCACGTTCAATATACAAGAGTTCAAATTTGGTAAAACGCGAAGCCTCTTGCATCAGAAGCACCCGCATATCTTCATCGACTAAAGCGTGATGTGGCACAAGAACCGCTTTTTGCTCTAGTTCGGCAATGGTAATGGCTTTGGGAAGAAGAGTGTTTGCGTCTAAAAAAGTATCGTAAAAAGAGCGTACGGCACGACTCGTTGCAAAAACTTCTAACATGTTCCCTCACATTTGTTTAATAAACCTATTATAACAAAGCAAAGATTTAAGATGGATTTTTATGTCAGAATGAAATTGCGGTAAGATCACACAACTTATCTTACCGCAGGTTATTAAGGTAGAAAGGGGGAGCTATTGTGGTGCGTAGGCTTCGTTTTTATGATAGCCTTTAAATTCGCCTACGTCAATTTTACTCAGAATTTGCCAACGACCTGGTTTGTTAATCTCAAAAGGTCCAAAAGTGTAATTGCCATTTTCTACGAGTGACGGTTTCATCTCTTTGTTCTCTTTATTGCTATCAGGACGTGAGAGCATCATCATGACATTGGCGTCATTGACGGGTTGACCGCTTTTATCACTCAATCGTATTGTAATGCTGTTTTGTCCCATTTCAAATTTTTCTGTTGAATACGCAAGATCAAATTTTGCATTGAATTTTTCTTGAAGCTCTAAAATCGTGTTGATGGAATGGTCTACTTGTTGGTATTTTGCCATGTAAAAGGTATCCATCTCAACAGGATTATCCATTGCAATTTTAATCGTAAAACCACATGAAATCACACAGCCAATAATCATTCCTATCACCACATGAGGGTAATACGTGTGTTCACTTTTAACTTTGTCCACGGTTTTTTATCCTTTTATAAATGATGAGTACGACAACAATGGCCATAAACCCATAAATCAGAAGTCTGACAAGATTGATCGTTGTTTTATTCGCACTCCCAATCGCACTCTCTAACTCAATTTTGCGATACTGTGCGATCTCTTCAACAAGTTCCGCATAGCCATTGAGCAATGCAGGCCCTACACTGACATCATTTTTTTTAGAAGTCAATAAGGGAATAATCGTACCGCTCCATGGAAAAGGCGAAAGCAGTGCTTCTCTATCAAACTCTTTTTCTAATCCTGCAGAAGCATAAATATCGACCTTTTTTTCGGCTTGAAAAAGAGTCAAAAGCACATAAGGCGTGGTTAGATTTTTGACAAAGTTTTGCTCATACGTGAGAATATTTTCACCTTCACCGCTTTTTTTAGCAATCAAGATGACTTTAACACCACTTTTTGCAAAGAGTTCGCTACCCATTTCTTCAATCTTTTGGGCTGTTCTCTCTTCTAAGATATCATCATAGACGACGAAATCCTTGGCAAAAATCAACACTGGGAAAAAAGCAATGAAGCAAAGAAGCCAAAGCTTCTTTGCCTTTACATGTAAGAAGGTCTTCATTAACCGATAAACAAATGGTTTGGAGTTAATACTGCCCACGCTGAGATTACAGCCATGAGAACCAATCCAAAAGTAATGATTTTATCCATATTTTCAGCCATGTTATGCCCCTTATTTTGCTATAACTTTTTGATTCGCATTAGCAGTATCTCTCATTTTAAGTGCTTGCGGATCAGTAATCTTATAAGGTTTATCAGCAACAGCTTGTTGTGCTTTTAACCCAAAGAATGTTAACGCCCCAAGAATGGAAAGCAACAATACGGTTGCGATCAACATTCCTGTAACACCATGAATTCCAAATACGCTTCTATTAGTATTTTCCATTGAGCTGTCCTTATTTTACTAAAGAGCTGACATACGTGCCAACCGCTGCTTTTTGAACATTGGTTAAGCGTCCATCGTTAAACTGTGGCATACTACCAATAGCGCCTTTTTTGCCAGTGCCTAGGACATTGACAACAAATTTAGCATTGCCATACACACTAAGATCGGGAGCACTTCCAGCCATACCTTTACCGTCGTCACCATGACATGCAGCACATGTAGCCCACAACGCTTTGCCACTCTCAACTAATGCAGGGTTTTTGGTTTTCTTAACGGACGAAACTTCTTGCATAACATAGGCTGCAACCGCTTTTGCGCTTTCAGCATCCAAAAGCCCTGCTGGCATTTCGCCAAGAGGATAATTTGAACCTTTAGCTCCATTAAGAATTGAAGCAACCATCGCCTCTTCATTTCCCCATTTGCCAAGATTTGCAGCTTTGCCATTCATTCCATCACCTGTCACACCATGACAAGGAGCACATTGTACCAAGAAAACACCCTCGCCCATATTCATAAGGGTTGCTTGATCTGGATTCGCAAATTTTGTTTCAAATTTCGTTGCATGGCTTTGCACTTCTTCATTGTACTCACCAATTTGTGAATAGGCATTAAGAGGATACCCTGCAAGGAAATACCATGCTGACCATACCATAACACCTATAAAGGAGAGTGCCCAACCAATAGGGAGTGGATTTTTATATTCGCCGATGCCATCCCAATTCTCTTTTGCTAATTCTCCAGTACTTTTGTCGGTTTTCATCTGTTTTACATATTTACCAACAACAAAACCAGTGAGAATTATAATTGCTGCTGCACCAAGCAATGATAACGCATTTACATTGTCATTCAGCCAATTCATTTATTGCTCCTCTTTATTCTTTCTCTTTGTTTGATGGAGTACGGTCTTCAAGTGGAGCATCATCAATACGATCATGCAAGGCAAGATCGCCATATTTTTCGTAGTTTCGCGTACCCTTTTTTTCAGCCCTGTAAAGATGGTACAGATAACTGTACATAACAATGACCAAAAAAACTGTTGCTACCACATACGCATATGCTTGAATCTCTCTAATGGTTTCCATACTCACCGTTAACACCTTATTTTAAGCTATTGAGATAGGCAATAAGTGCCACAATCTCTTTGATCTCACCACGTTTAAATGCCTCTTTTACCTCTTGGCTTTTCATATCCGCAACAATGAGTGCTGCTTCTTCCATGACAGCTTTTTTAGCCTCTTCATGGGTACCAAGTTTAGGCATATCCGGTTGATCATAAGGCGCATTGAAAACTTTTTTGACCGTTAATGCTTCTGCATAGGCGGTATCAACATCTGCAACATTTTTAAACATATGTTTATATGCTGGCATGATAGAGCCTGGCACAACATCAGTTGGTCTTGCCATATGGTATTCATGCCAATCACTGGTACGGTAGTTTCCAACCCTCATCAAATCTGGTCCCGTTCTTTTAGAACCCCAAAGGAATGGTCTATCGTACGCATATTCGCCACTGAGTGAGTACATACCATAACGGTCTGTCTCAGATTTGAAAGGGCGAATCAGCTGTGAATGACATGCATTACAGCTATCTTTAATATAAACTTGACGACCCGCAAGCTCCAATACAGTATACGGTTTTGTTCCTGTTACAGGACGCGCACTCTCCATAAAGTCTGGAAGAATGGTGACAACACCCGCATACGCAATCACTAAAAATACACCTACCGCAAAAAAGAATGGGTTTCTCTCTAACCAATGAAACATAATCCTGCCCTCCTTTTACGCTGACATAGGTGAAGCATTTTGAGGTTCAGACTCAATAGCTTTACTTGCAGTCATTGTTTTATAGATATTGTACGTAAACATAAAGAAACCGATAAGGTACAATAAACCACCCGTTGCACGAATTGCATAATAAGGAATCAGTACGGTTACGGTATCGATAAATGAATAAGCAAGGTTACCAAATTGATCCGTTGCTCTCCACATCATACCTTGCGTAATACCTGCAATCCACATACTTGAGAAGTACAAGACGATACCGGTTGTTTGAATCCAGAATTGTGCCTCGATCAATTTTTTACTGTAAATTTCACGTTGGAACATGCGAGGTGCCATATGGTAAAGTGCAGCCATAATCATAAAACCAACCCAGCCTAAGGTACCATCATGAACGTGTCCAGGAATCCAGTCTGTAAAGTGCGCAAGGGCATTCACAGATTTGATTGCCAAGATTGGACCTTCGAGTGTACTAAACATATAGAATGTTGAAGCAAAAATCATTAATTTAACCAATGGATTCTCTTTAAGTTGACCCCATTGTCCTTTCATCGTAAGGAGAATGTTAATCGCACTACCCCATGATGGAAGAATTAAAATAATTGAGAAGATTGAACCCATGGTTTGAACCCAGTCAGGCACCGTTGAGTAAATAAGGTGGTGTCCACCTGCCCAAAGGTAAACGAACATCAAACCCCAGAAAGAGAGAAGGGAGAGTTTATAAGAGAAGACGGGTTGACCAGACTCTTTTGGTAAGAAATAATAGATCATCGCAATAATAGGCACGGTGAAAATAAAGGCTACCGCATTGTGCCCATACCACCATTGAACCATTGCATCATTGGTTCCCGCATACATTGAAACAGAGTGATACCATTTTCCTGTACCTGCAACAAAGTAGGTTGGAACCTCCATGTTATTGAAAAGATACAACATTGCAACACCTAAGAAGGTTGCAATAAAGTACCACATAGAGATATACAGTGTTTTTTCACGTCTGATTCCCACCAAACCAAAAATACTAACACCCCATAATACCCATACGACAACAACAAGAATGTCTAATGGCCACTCTAATTCTGCATACTCTTTAGAGGTACCAATACCCATAAAAAGAGAAACAACTGCGATGGTCATTAAGATCATGTAAAGCCAAAAATGAAGCTTCGCAATGATCATAAGAAAGGGTGATTCTGCCATCGAAACCTTGAGTACTCTTTGCCCAATATAGTACCATGTTGCAAAGATTCCGCTTAGTAAGAATCCAAAAATTACTCCTGAAGTATGAAGCGGTCTTAAACGACTAAAAGTACCGTATTCATCTGCTAAGTAATTCAACTCAGGGAAAGCCATCTGATAGGCGATAACCACACCTATTAACATACCAACGATTCCAAAAAGGATCGCTGCGTAGGTAAAACATTTGGCTACTGAATAGTCATAGTTCAATGCATCTCTAGCCTGCATTAATTCCTCCTACTTGTGTTTTTATGTCACAAAAATATCACATAATGTAAGAATTATAGTGCAGCAAATCTACAACGAAGCTTAAGAAGATTAAATTTGTGTTAAATAAAAAAAGTTAAGGAAAAATTAAAAATTGAAGTGGGTAAGAACGATGGAGTGATCGTTCTTACGTGTTGATTTTGTAGCCAAGGCCTGGAATGTTCTTGATAAACTCTTTGTCGGTTTTCTCGCGTACACGCTTAATAAAGGTGCGAATAGCTGAGTCTGTTACTTTTTTGTTTGTCCAAACATACTTTTTGATCTCTTCATGCAGTACAAAGACACCTAAGTTTTTAACCAAGATTGAGATAAAAAGTAACTCTTTTTTCGTCAAGAAAATAGTTTGTCCCTCTTTAACAAGCACTCTTCGGCTCTTATCAAACTGGTATCCAAAGCCAAGTTCCACAATATCACTTTGGTCGAGCATCTCTTTTGAGACCAATTGCAATGTTTTCATAAGCTCATCTGGATCAATCGGTTTAATGAGGTATTTATCGATACCTACATCAATGGCTTCAAGAAGCCTCTCTTTTTCGCTGAAAGCACTCAACACAATAATAGGCGTATGTTTAGAGATATGTTTGATCTCTTTTGCCATCATTAAGCCATCCATAACGGGCATCATAATGTCGGTTATGACAATATCGGGCTTATATTTTTTAAATTTCTTCAATCCATCATCGCCATCACGTGCGACAATAAACTTCGTAAATTCATCTCCAATGGCACTCTCTAAAGCCTCTCTTAGATCTTCTTCATCCTCGACAAACAAAACCGTCAATTTTGACAATCCACTCATTACTCTTCCTTTTTACTCTTTAACTAAAGGGATCGTGATGGTAAAACAGACTCCATCATTGCAATTAGCTGCAACGATAAATCCTTTCATGCTATTGTTGATAATCATTTTGCTCATATAAAGCCCCAAGCCTGTTCCCGCACTGGCATGCTTTGTTGTAAAATACGGCTCAAAAATCTTATCTAAAATAGCTTCTTCAATTCCACCAGCATTATCGCAGACTTTAATTATAGCATCTCCAAGCGCAGATGTGTCAATTTCAATATAAATTAATCTATTTTTTATGTTGTTGTGGCAAAAGGCATCAATTGTATTATTGATTAAATTAATCAATACTTGCGAAAACTCATTGAAATAACCCCTAATATGCGCGTCACTTTTGACATTAAGGCGCATCTCTATCTCATTTTTTTCTAAGGTTCCTCGCATAATGTCCATCGCCTCTTGTGCCACAAGACTGAGTGCAAAATCTTCACTTTGACGATCAGGGCTAAAAAAATTACGAAAATCTTCAATGGTTTCAGACATTTTAGAGACAATTTTTTTAGCATGCGTGTAACTGTCCTCAAACTCCACCCCTTTACCTTCATTTTGAAGGCGATAGAGTTTATTCATCTTATACAGCGTGATATTAAGCTCCGAGAGCGGTTGTCTCCATTGATGTGCGATATTGGCGATCATCTCCCCCATTGAGGCAAGGCGGGACTGCTGAAACAAAAAACGGTCTTTTTCACGGTTCTTTTCAACCTCTTCTTTAATGCGCTCTTCTAATGTCTGATTGAGCTCCATTAAGGCTTTGGTTTGCTCTTGAACCCTTTGTTCAAGCGTGGCATTGAGCTCTTCAAGCTCTTCATCTTTGGTAATCAATGCTTCACTTAAGCGAACGCTCTCTGTCACATCATAACGAATCGCAATGAACTCTTCGATGTCGCCATTTTCATCCAAAATAGGAAAAACGGTTGTATTGACATAAAAAGTACTGCCATCTTTTGCTAAGTTTTTCACCGTTGATTTATAGGTTTGCTTTTGAAGAATGGTTTGCCAGAGTTGTTTAAATGACGATGCAGGAACATCAGGGTGTCTTACAATGTTATGATTTTTCCCAACCAACTCTTCTTTGCTGTAGCCCGAAATTTTACAAAATTCATCATTAACAAAGGTGATGATGCCAAAAATATCAGTTTTTGAGATGATATTACTGCTCTCAATAGCGCTTTGGTATTGTTCTAATTTCATGCGATGGCTGCTGTATATCCAAGATACGCCATGTAAATACCGTATCCCATAATAATCAAAGAGGCAATCTTAATCATCACTTCGCGAAAACCACTGCCTTTGAGAAAACCTACCACAAAACCAAGCCCTAGCATCGCTGGCATCGTGGCCAGGCCAAACAGCGCCATGATCAGTCCACCGCCAAGGAATGAACCTGAAGTGGCGGCCGCGGCTAAGAAGAAATAGACCAATCCACACGGTAAAAAACCATTTAGCACACCTAACCCGTAAAAACTAGCCATGGTTTTAGAGTGAATTAGTTTGGAAAAGAGTGTTTTAATGAAGGGATTAAAGGCGATCGTTGCTTCAAGTGAGGTTAGAAATTTTATTTTTCCCATCATGGAAAGTCCCATCAACACCATCAAGATGCCAATAGCAAAGTAAAAATAGCCATTGAGGTGCGAGGAGAAGGTAAAAACACTGCCAATCCCACCAAAAATCATTCCTAAGAACGTGTACGAACTGATTCTGCCTAGATTGTAACTGAGGTGTGCGAAAAATTGGCGTAATGAAGAGGCAGAGGTATCAATCTTGGCGCTGCTGTACGCCATGACAAACCCGCCACACATACCAATGCAATGCCCCAAACTTCCTAAAAATGCAACGCTAATAATGGCGGTAATATCGATGGCGTTAATGGCATGGCTCCTTAACTGATCTCGCGTACTTTTGTATGCTTACATGTAATGATAAAAAGTACGCCCAGTGAGTTGGTTTAGAGTCTGTTGGCAAACTCTTGGAAAATGTATTTACTCTCGTGTGGCCCTGAGCTCGCTTCGGGGTGATGCTGCACAGAAAAGATCGGAGAATCATGGTATTCAAGACCTTCAATCGTATTGTCAAAAAGATTGACATGCGTAATGCGAGCAACCTTACAGATGGTATCAGGTACATTGTAATTGTGGTTTTGCGTGGTAATTTCAACCACATTGTTTTTCATATTTTTAACCGGATGGTTGCCACCGTGTTGCCCAAATTTGAGTTTATACGTAGGATAACCATGCGCAATGGAGAGCAATTGATGTCCCAAACAAATGGCAAAAATAGGCACTTTCGCCTCAATCAATTTGCTAATCTCTGCTGCTTCATTTTTCAAAATCAGTGGATCGCCAGGACCATTGGATAAAAAGAGTCCGTGAATGTCACCTTTTTTATAGCGAGCGATCACATCGTCTGCACTAAAATCATGCGGTACAACCTCAACATCGAGTCCGACTTCACAAAGTTCATTTAAAATATTGCGCTTAATACCCAGATCAACGGCTAAGATTTTCTTACCAATGCGCTTTGGCGTGGCATTATACGTTTGTGCTTCTGGGTTCCAAACACCGTTTACATGTAAATAGGATTTTGGCGTGCTTACTTTTTCAATATAGTTCACATCTTCGATGCGAGGACTTTTTTCAAGCATCGCTTTGAGTGTTGCAAGATCACTCACTTCTGTCGAAGCGATCATCATCTTAGGCCCAGAATCGCGAATCATTTTAGTCAAATAGCGTGTATCAATGTCGCAAATACCCATGCTCTTATATTCTTTCAAAAACTCAGGCAATGTCTCATGTGAGCGAAAGTTTGAAGGTGTCTCATTGAGGCTTCGCACCAACATACCACTCGCATAAATCGTCGAACTTTCCATATCATTTTCATTACAGCCAACAATGCCAATCTCAGGCATCGTAAAAACAACGAATTGTCCCGCATAACTTGGATCACTCATAATCTCTTGATAACCGCTCATAGAGGTATTAAAAACGATCTCGCCTGTTTTTGAACCTTCAAAGCCAAAACTTTTTGCTTCTAAGAAAACGCCATTTTCAAGATAAATCCATACAGGTTTTAACATCATACTAACATCCCTCTTCTTCTGAGTTCTTCTTCATAGAGCTTTTCAAAAATCAGATCATACTCTTCAGAGCCTGGCACTAATTTTCGTTTATAATTGGAAATTTTCTCCGCCACATCATCTTCAATACCTTGAAAATTGGCAACATAGGTCTCAATCGCCGTATACACAACGTTTTTAACGCGGTTTTCTGTCACGTTGTACTCAATTAATCCTGTTTTCCAACTGATCTCTAAAATTTTATGGGCAATTTCGTTGTATCGATCTTCGTACGACAAAATAACACCAAACTCATGGGCTAGTTTTTTCTTGATCAACCAAAACATACTTCTGCGGTCAACCCTTTGAAACTCCATCTCATCTTCATTTTGGTCTAAAATCTCTGTTACACGCTCTTCAAGCGCAGTCTCTTGTTTAATATCGGCAACAATCAAATCCTCTGCGACTTTTACAATAGGCTCTAAGCCCTTAAGCATGGTAACAAAACCACAATTTAAAATATCGATCGCTATTTTATTGGCAATATAAGGGGCATGAGGCAATCTGATTTTCATCCATAAACCTTACTTCTGAATTTTGACATATTGTATCAAACGTAAGGTAAATATCTGTTTAGAGAAAGATCAAGGCAGGTTTTGTCACTCTTTTGTTTGGTTGTTCTCTACAAAAGGAGGCCCTTTTTTAAGCTGTTGTGTAATTTCTGAGGCAATTTGAGGATTCATCTTTGCCAGAATTTGTGAGACTTTTTTCGCCGGCAGTCCAAACATAATTGCAGCTCCCTCATGCACAGGAAGCTTCTCGACAATCGCCGCAGCCGCAGCGTCTTTCATCTTGATGTAGGTTTCATCCAACTTATCATTTTTCTTTGCTTCTACCTGCTCTAAAAGCTTTTTATTCTCTTCCAACATTAAAGCGATCTGTTTCTCTTTGGCGTCGATCTGCTCTTTGGTTTTTGCGAGTGCACTCTCTTTTTCTTTAAGCGCACTTTTTTGTTTTTCAAACAGTGCATTCGTGGCAGCTTGCAAGGCTTCAAACGATTGGCGCGCCTCATCAATCTTCTCTACTTCGTGCAGTAATTCCACTTTTCGATTCTCAAAAATTTGTGTGCAATCAATCGTCTCTGCCCCTAACATCGTTGTTACCAACACGATCCACACATGCTTCATTCGTGACCTTTTTTAGTGAGTTGACCTGCAAACAACATCGTTGATATTTCATCCAAATAGAGCTGTTCTTCACGTTTGATTTTATCCATTAACGCTTGCAACTCTTGCTCTTCGAGGTATTTAATTTTTTCATATTCAACGTGCGCTTTTTGGTATTCGATTTGAAGTTTTTTCGTTGCGCGCTGAACGGTGTAAAGCTCTTGCTCACACCGTTTTTTTTCACGACTTAAGATATTTTTTTGCTCATTGACCATCAAAAGCATGGTAACTAGCCCCTCTTTTGGCATCTGCACAGCAGCAATATCTTCATACAGCGTCGTGATTTTATGGGAAAGCATACGCTCTTTATTTTGGCTTTTCATCAGCTCTTTCTCAATCGTATCGCGCTTTTGTTTACGAATTTTAGCGATCTTTGAGAACTGACTTTTCATCCATTATCACCTTTACATGTAAATCAGTGAAGAAGAGCTTCGCGCTCTTCTTAAAGTATAATTGTATCGTTTCTATCGGGACTTGTGGAGATAAGTCCTATTTTGGTTCCCGTTAAAACTTCAAGGCGTTTGAGATAGGTTTTAGCCGTTTCAGGGAGATCTTCAAACTTACGACATCCCACAACACTCTCCCAACCTGGAAGCTCTTCATAAATCGGTTTAAGATTCTCCAAATCCTCAGGCAAGGTTTCAACTCTTTTTCCATTGACTTCATAGGCGACGCACACTTTGATACTCTCAAATCCATCTAACACATCGAGTTTCATAATGGCAAGATCATCACAGCCGTTGATGCGACTGGCATAACGACATGCCACCGCGTCAAACCAACCGCAACGGCGCGCACGCCCTGTAGACGTACCATATTCATGCCCTTTTTCGCGCAATTGATCACCCTCGGCTCCAAAATCTTCTGTTGGGAAAGGCCCATTTCCCACACGTGTACAGTACGCTTTAACAATGCCCGTCACTTTGCCAATATCTTTAGGATTGAGTCCCAAACCAACACACGCACCTGCACTGATCGTGTTTGAACTCGTTACAAACGGATAGGTTCCATGGTCAATATCAAGCATCGTACCTTGAGCACCCTCTAACAACACTTTTTTATTCTCATCCAGACATGTCCAAATCATATGGGTTGTGTCTGTTAAGAACGGTAAAAGTACTTTCGCATAGCCATCTAACTCTTTTTTAAGCGTCTCATAATTGGGCGTTACGATGCCAAGGGCACTGAAAAGCGCTCGGTTTTCATCGTAAAATTCAACCAAAGCAAGGGTGAGTTTTTCGGTATCGCGAAGCTCTCCCAAACGGTGTCCACTACGCTCAATTTTGCTACCATAACTTGGTCCAATGCCCCGACCTGTTGTACCAATGGCTTTAGCACCTCGTAGTTTCTCTTTGGCTTGATCAATCAAAATGTGGTGATTTAAAATCATATGCGCTTTGTCACTCACAAACAGACGACCTTCCAGTTTATCAAACTGTGCCATCTCTTTAATGAGTGCTTCAGGACAAACGACGACGCCATTGCCAATGACATTGAGTGCTTTGGGATTTAAAATACCAGAGGGAATTAAGTGAAGCGCGTAACGTACGCCATCAACCCAGATCGTGTGACCGGCATTGTGTCCGCCTTGGTAGCGGCACACGACATCGTAATGTTGTGCCATAAGATCAACAATCTTCCCTTTTCCCTCATCGCCCCACTGAATCCCAACAATCATATCCGCTTTCATTTTAGTGTCCATCTCTTTTAATTAATATTTCGATCAAATCATCGGTGTAAAGTCCAAAACCGCTTGAGCCAATGCCCTCACAATCGTAACTTCCACCCGAGCCTAGTGTGTAGTTTTTATAGATAAATCTAAAAAACAGCGCATTATAATAGCGCATTTTTACATAGTAAAGCGGTGCAAAAACAACATTATCGTATGCAATATGAACTGAGAGCGCTTTAAGCTTTTCAAGTTCGCCTTTTAAAACATCAGGAACTTCTTGTATCACAGCTTCAAGCTCCGCTAAGGTTTGCAAGCACGTCAACTTCGTAAGCCATGGAATATCCAGTGCTAAAAGCTTTTGAAGCTCCCCTTTTTCAAAGATTTTAAGATCTAAACCCAGCATTTCAGAGAGAATCTTTGGAATGTTAATATTGCTTACATGTAAAAGCGGTTTAAGCCCAAATTTTTCAAAAATAGACAAACTCGTGGCAATACTCAACGCCAAATCTTCCTCACCAATGAGCTCTGCGCCAATTTGATGCACTTCATGGCTTGGGTAGCGAAACACCGGTTGAATGTAAAACCATTTGGAGTGATTCGTCGTTCTATCCACACGCTTCGTACTTAAGCGAACCACATCCATCGTACTATCGGCCCTTAGAGAGATAATATGGTTTTGCTCATCTGAAAAACGGAGCAACTCCTTAGCATCAATATTTTGGTGCTGATGATAGGAAAAATAAGGCGTCACAATCTCTTCAAATCCCGCTTCATAAAAGAGTTCACTTGCCACTGTTTCAAGCTGACGCTTTAGCTTGGCACTTTTTCCAAAATAAAGCTTGCTTCCTGTGGGTATCTCATGCTCATAAATCATCATTAACCTTGGTAAAATTCTTGGGAAAAGACCCGATTGGCAGTACCATCATACGCACGCTTTCCTAGTTCCGCAAGTGCAAGCTCCACCGCATTGAGCGTCCAAGCTGTCTCGTAAACGTTGATCAATCCCATATGGTTGATTCGAAAGAGGGTATCTTTGATGTGATCTTGTCCGCCTGCCATATTAACACCGTACTTGGTTTTCAAAAGCTTACGGATTTGGCTCGCATCATCATGCAACACCGCACTCATCGCTTTTGCTGGCACTTTAGGATAGATGTGAAGTCCCAACGCTTGCAATGCTTTATTGGTCGCATCGGCTCTTTTTGCTGTATCGGCATAAAGTTTCTCCAAGCCACCCTCAGCATCAATCAGTTCAAACATTGCCACAAGACCGATAACAAGCGTAGTTGCTGCCGTCCATGCCGTGGTGTTTTTGCGTTGATTTTTAAGTTCCGTTTTAAGGTTGAAGTAATACCCAACCCCTCCGTTTTCGATAATTTCTAACGCTTTGGCATTCAACCCAATAAACGCAAGTCCTGGAGGAAGCATCAACGCTTTTTGACTGCCAGAAATCAAGGCATCAACATTCGTCGTATCGACCTTTTCGACACCTACTGCTGTAATGCCATCGGCAATCACCATGATGTTAGGACGAATCGCTTTGACTGCTTTGGCAACTTCTTCAACCGGATGACGAAGTCCGCCTGCACTCTCGCAGACTTGCATACACACCGCGTCAATACTGGCATCGTTTTTGACCAGCTCTACAATCGCATCGACACTTACAGGTGTGTCCCACTCATTTTTAATTTCGACAAACGGTTTGTTGTAGGCAGCACAAATTTTGCCAAAACGCTCGCCAAATTTTCCCGAATTGACAACAATTGCTTTGCTTTGACACAAATGAAGCACGCAGGCTTCCATCGCTCCTGTTCCGCTTGATGCAAGCATTAAAACTTCTTCCATATTAAAAAGCGTGCTTAAATAACCTCTTGCTTTTCCAAAAATAGCCTCAAATTCAGGTGTTCTATGGTGAATAGTGGGTGTGCTCATCGCCATACGAACCGCTTCAGGAACGGGAGTCGGTCCTGGTGTCAAAAGTAACATACGAGATCCTCATTGTGTATAGTTTTAGGAACCATTGTAACAAAATCTTGCTTGTTGTTTCTTTAGTAGAGTTCTCGCAGAACTCTACACACGCTTTTAAAGCAAAGCTCTGAAAGCTACGCTAACACTGGGTTTTCCTTGGCGGAATGCCCATGCACTTTTAGTGCTTTTAATAGTGGTGCACCCTCTTTCCCTGCATCGCCTTTACATGTAAAAAGTCGTTTAAAAATCGTTTTAGTGCCTTAAACTTATACAGTAATCTGATTTCTCTTCTCAATAAAGACTGTTATAATGTGTTTGATTTTATACCATACTATCTGACACTTCAAGGAGTTTTCTGTGTCGTTTAAAGCCAAAATTATTCTCATCATTTCACTGTGTATGCTTTTTAGCTTAAGTATCTTTAGCCTTTTTAGTTATATCGATACAAAGAAAAACAGCACCATACAGGTCGAAAATAGCCTGCAAATGGCATCCAAATCGTTGAGCGATTATATTGACTTATGGTTGTCTACGAAAAAAAGTGCCGCGGAAAGTATGGCGCGTTCTCTCAAAGATGTTGATCTTTTAACCCCCGCCGATCTGACGGATAAACTCTCTGAAACCACTAAAATGCTAGGAGCCTTTGACTCGTATGTGGGATTGGAAGATGGTGCTATGACGTGGGGAAGCGATAAAAAACAACCCAAAGAGTATGACCCAAGGCAGAGACCTTGGTACAAACAAGCCAAAGAGAGTGGAAAACTTGGGATCACCGATGTCTACATTGGCTCCACATCCAAGGTACAGATGATTACCATTATGGCACCCATTTATCGCGAAAAGAGCTTTATCGGCGTTTTTGGAATCGACATTACGCTCGATACCTTGGTGAAAACTATCAATGATGTTAATTTCAACGGTGGGTATGGCATGTTGCTGGACAGTAAAAACAGCTACATTGTCCACCCCGATAAAGAAAAGCTGGGAAAAGAGTCCACCTTTGCTTCCCAATTGGGAAAAGCAGAAGATCTTGTGGAGTATGAACTGGGTGGTATTCATAAGATTTTTGCTTACCACGTTTCAAAAGAGGCAGGATGGACGCCGGGCATCACCTTTGATAAAGAGGTCGCCTACAGCTTCTTAACGAAACAGATGAGTGAGCTGTTTATCGCAGGCGTGGTGATGTTAGCCCTTTCGATTGCACTGATGATCTTTTTTATCAAAACCCTTTTAAAACCACTGGATAACTTGAATGCCGTGGTTAAAGAGCTCTCCAGTAGCGAGGGAGATCTAAGGCAGAGACTGGAAGCCTCTTCCAAAGATGAGTTTGCGCAAGTTTCAGGCAATATCAATATATTTATCGAAAAACTGCATGAAATCGTAAAAAAATCCAAAAGCATCAGTAATGAAAATGCTTCGATCTCTGAAGAGCTCTCACGGACTGCCGCAGAGGTTGTGAAAAATGTTGGTTCCGAATCCAAGATTGTGGAAACGACCAAAGAAGAGGGAATCGCTCTGGTAAAAAGTCTTGAAACCTCGGTGATCAAAGCTAAAAATTCCCAAGAAGCACTGAGTCAAACGCAACATGACATCGTCGAAGTCAAAAGCAAAGTTGAACAACTGGAATCCACGATGCAAGCCACCGCGATTAAAGAGCAGAGTTTAGCCCAAAGACTTGATAACGTCAGCCACAATGCCAATGAAGTGAAAGATGTCTTAGGCGTCATTCGCGATATTGCCGATCAAACCAATCTTTTAGCACTTAATGCGGCGATAGAAGCGGCACGTGCGGGAGAGCATGGACGAGGGTTTGCCGTTGTTGCCGATGAAGTACGAAAACTAGCCGAACGTACCCAAAAAGGGCTGGTTGAGATCGATGCGACGATCAATGTTGTGGTACAATCCATCATGGATGCCAATAATGACATCACTCAAAATGTCCAAGAGGTACAAGCCTTAGCGTCTATTACAGCAGACCTTCAAAAAGGGATGAACAATGTGGCGAACATCATTCACGCGACGATTGATGCCTCCAACTATACCGTCAATGACTTTATTGAGACCTCAACGAAGATTAAAAAAATTGTTGAAGAGATTGAGCAGATCAATGTAATCTCGAAAGAGAATGTTGGAAGCATTGACAACGTTTCTAAAGCATCCGAACATTTACATGTAATGACGGAAAACCTCAACAATGAGCTGGGAAAATTTAAGTCTTAATCTCATTAGAGTTCTTACAGAACTCTTGACACGTTTTCAAAGCCAAGCTTCAAAAACTACGTTAACACTGGGTAATCTTCGGCAGAAAGCCCACGCACCTTTGGTGCTTTTCTTCTTGCAAAATAAATTTTGCAAGAAGTCTATTATATAAACGTCCAATCACGCTTTGTCTTTGGACGTTCGTTTGACATTTTAGTAACATATCCGTAATCCCAAGAGGCTATAATCCTCCTATTTCAGCAAAAAAATGACTATTATCCTATTAAAGTCTCGTTTTCGTCACAAAAGAGACGCTATAATTAAAAATTAATATTGAAAATACACTTTAAGTATTTTACATGTAAACACTCTCTCACACAAAGGAGTTCTTGATGCAATTCAAAACAAAAGTAACCCTAATTATCGCTCTTCTTATCTGTATCAGTCTTAGCGCATTTGGCGTAGTAAGCTATATCGATACCAAGAAAAACAGCATTACGCAAGTTGAGGCAAATCTCAAGATGGCATCAAGCTCACTTACCGATTATATTGATCTTTGGATATTAGGGCAAAAAAATATTCTGAGTAGTTCGGCTAGAATGCTGAGTGATATGGAAGAGATGAGTGAAGAACAGATCAAGACAATTTTGAAAGAAACTACGAAAACAACGGGTGGAAAAGACAGCTTTTTAGGGTTTGAAACAAGTGGTGTCATGATTTATGGTACCAATACTACGCCTAAAGTTGATCCTCGAAAACGTCCATGGTATACCCTTGCTATGGCAACGCAAAAAGTGAGTGTAACCGATATTTATATAGGTTCGGCGGAACCTATCAATCTAATTGCAGTAACAGCACCGATTGTCAAAAATGGGAAAATTATTGGTGCAGTTGCGACCATGTTTGACTTAAGCCGTGTTGTCAAAGCGGTGAGTGATGTTAAAATAAACGGTGGCTATGGAATGCTTTTGGATACTAAAAAGACCATTATTGCCCATCCCAAAGCCGATCGCTTGGGCAAAGAATCAAATCTCAAACCTTATCTTACCGGTCAACCAGAAGGTTTGATTGAATATACACAAGATGGAGAAAATAAACTTTTTGCCTTTAAAGCTTCTGAAGAGACCAACTGGATTCCAGGCATCGCATTTGATAAAGAGACCGCGTATGCCTTTCTTAATAGCCAAATTAAAGAGCTTTTTGTCATGGGTCTGATTATGCTTGTTCTCTCTATTGCGATTATGGCATATCTAATTAAAATGCTTCTTCAACCACTTGAACGACTCAATAATGTGGTCAAAGACCTCTCCAGTTCAGAAGGCGATCTCAGACAAAGGCTTGAAGCTAACAGCCACGATGAGTTTGGGCAAGTGTCAGGCAACATTAATCGTTTTATTGAAAAACTACACGATATTGTGAAAAAATCCAAAGAGATTAGCAATGAAAATGCTTCCATCTCTGAAGAGCTTTCTCGTACAGCCTCTGAAGTGGTACGCAATGTGGATGCCGAAGCAAAAATCGTCAGCAAAACCAAAGAGAGCGGCATTGCCCTTACCAACGCCATTGAAGCATCGGTTCAAAAAGCAACCACCTCACAAGAAGCACTGCGTAAAACACAACAAGATATCAACACTGTTAAAAATCAAGCCGAGCATTTAGAGCGCACGATGCAAGAAACAGCGGTTAAAGAGCAAAGCTTGGCAGATAGGCTCAATACGGTTAGTCACAATGCCAATGAGGTCAAAGAGGTGCTCAGCATCATCCGCGATATTGCCGATCAGACCAATCTTCTTGCACTCAACGCGGCGATTGAAGCGGCACGTGCAGGTGAACATGGACGTGGTTTTGCTGTCGTTGCCGATGAAGTACGAAAACTCGCCGAACGTACCCAAAAAAGTTTGGTGGAGATTGATGCAACGATCAACGTCGTGGTGCAATCCATCATGGACGCCAACACCGACATCGCTCATAACGCAACCGAGGTCAACGCCCTTGCTGCCATCTCGATGGAGCTTCAAAATGGCATGAATACAATTGATACAACGGTTCAAAAAACAATTGAAGATGCCCATGCAACGGTGGATAATTTTGTGCATACCGCAGCGCAGATTAAAGGTATGGTGGAAGAGATTGAGAAGATCAATGTGATCTCAAAAGAGAATGTCACGAGCATCGACAATGTCTCTCAAGCCTCCGAGCATCTTCACACGATGACAGAAAATCTCAATAACGAACTCGGAAAATTTAAGTCTTAAGTATTAAACCTCAGCGAGAAGTTTTATCACATCGCTGGGGTTTCTTACAAGGTATTTTGCCCCATGCGCTCTTAATTCCGCCTCTTCTCTAAATCCCCACAAAGCACCCACAGCGATCATTCCAGCGTTATTAGCGGTTTGCATATCGATCATTGTATCCCCCAAATAATAACACTCATTTGGCTTTACATGTAAAAGAGAAGAGATCTCTAAAGCGCCCTCGGGGTGGGGCTTTCGTGGAATGCCTTCGCGCGCACCAAAAACAACGTCAAACTTCCATTCGCGCAAATATTTCATCGCACACATTTTGGTGAAGGAGTCTGGTTTATTGGAGAGTATCGCCATCTTAAAGCCTCGTTTTTGCAAGAAGGTGAGCATTTTACTGATACCATCATAAAGCGTGGTATTTTGATTGAACTGCTTTGCATAATGGCTTTGAAACAACGAAACGGCTTCTTGAATCCGTTCAGGCGTTTGAGGGTTGGAGGCGAAGATGTTTTCAAACAGTTTGAAAACACCCTCCCCTACGAAATAGCGGTATTTTTCACGTTCCTGAACTTCAAATCCAAGCGAAACAAGCGCAAAATTAGCACTGATGGCAATGTCTTCTAATGTATCAAGAAGCGTGCCATCAAGGTCAAATACAATGTTTTTTTTCATTATCGTGTTCTAGTTCAGCTTTAAGCGCTTCATAGTCAAGCCCTAAAAATTCACACGCACTCTTTGTTGCTTTGTGCGCGGTAAAGCCAAATTTATCAAATAAAAGTTCTGCTGGACCACTCGCACCAAAACGCTCCATACAGATGACTTTATCCGCATAGCGGTACCATTCAATCCCAGCCCCCGCTTCAATCGCAATGACTTTGGTTTGTGGCTCAATGATCGTTTGAATATACGCCTCATCTTGCTCATTTAAAAGATCAAAACACGGCACACTGACCATATTGCTTGGAATGCCAAACATTGAAAGATAGCATGCCACTTCCAACGCAAGATAGACTTCACTTCCACTTGCCATCAAGGTAACTTGTGCGTTTTCACGTCGTTTTAAAAGATAACCGCCATTTTCCACATCGCCGTGCGCGCGATCGTCTTTAAGTGCTCGAAGCTTTTGGCGTGAGCAGACAAATGCCGCAGGCGCTTGCATACTGAGAGCCTTTTTCCATGCTTTCACATTTTCTCTACCATCGCATGGACGGTAAACGTAGAAGTTTGGAAGCGCTCTAAATTGACTCAGTTGTTCAATCGGCTGGTGCGTTGGGCCATCTTCGCCTACACCGATGCTGTCGTGCGTCCAGATGTAAAAATTTTTCAGTTTCATGAGTGCTGCTAAACGCACTGAGGGTTTCATATAATCGCTAAAGATAAAAAAGGTCGCTCCAAAAGGGATAAACAAGCCGTACAACGCAAACGCGTTGATGATCGCTCCCATCGCATGTTCACGAATACCAAAGTGAATGTTACGACCAAGTGGATAATCGCCAAGTCCTGTCAGCTCACTTTTATTGGAAGGGCCAAGATCGGCACTGCCGCCTAAAAAGCCTGGAATCGCTTGTGCAATCGCGTTGAGAATTTTTCCATTGCTATCGCGTGTTGCGACATCACTCTCAAAATTTGGCCACTCAATTTTTGAAAAATCAGGATTTAACAGTGCTTCTAAAAGAGCTTTTTGATCACTGCTCAGGTCATTTTTCACGCGTGCATTCCAATTTGCCTCTGCCAAATCACCTTTCTCAAGGGCGCAACTAAAGCGCGCATAGACATCTTCATCGACACTAAAACTTTTTTCAGGATCAAACCCTGCTTTGATTTTAGAGTTTTTAATCTCTTCGCATCCTAAGGGGGCACCATGGGCGTGGTGACTTCCTTCCATCTGGCATGCACCTTTTGCAATGGTTGTATCCGCGATAATCAAATAAGGCTTTGTTTGCTCTTTCGATTGCTCTAGGACCGCATTAATCTCATCAAAATCATGCCCATCAATGCGCGAAACTTCCCACCCTTGCGCTTCAAAGCGGTGCTTCACATCTTCGCTCCATGCAATGGAGGTATCGCCCTCAATCGTAATCGCATTGCTATCGTAAATCACGACTAAATTATCTAAAGAAAGATGCCCCGCAAGTGAACACGCTTCATAGCTAATGCCCTCTTGTAAATCGCCATCGCCACACAAGCAGTAGACTTTATGGGTAATCACTTCTGCTTTGGGTTGGTTGAGGACGGTTGCAGCATATTTAGCAGCCATGGCAAACCCCACGGCATTGGTAATACCTTGTCCAAGAGGGCCTGTGGTGACTTCAACACCAGGAACATCGCCGTACTCTGGGTGACCAGGTGTTTTACTTCCAAGTTGTCTAAAGTTTTGTAAATCTTCTAAGCTAATATCATAACCGCTTAAATGTAAAAAAGAGTAGACGAGTGCGGAAGCATGACCTCCACTGAAAACCAAACGGTCACGGTTCAACCACTTTGGATTTTTAGGATTGTGCGTGATATGGCGTGCTAAAATAGTGACGATGTCTGCCAAACCCATAGGAGCGCCTGGATGTCCACTGTTCGCACGTTGCACCATATCGGCTGCCAAAAAACGGATCGTATCGGCTTGTTTTTTCAATATTTTTTTATTTTCCATCGTATATCTATCCTTTAAAATATGCTTCTACAATGCTTTTAAGTCTGTGTGACAAAGCTGCATCAAGCTTTTCTAATTCACCATCCAATTCCAAAAGAAGTTTTTGCTTCACCTCTTGAGCCGATTCCAATCCTAGCAAATTGACAAATGAGTTTTTATGCCCGTCATTGTGCGTAGGTTTGCCAGCCTCTTCACTTGAGAGCGTTGCATCGATGATGTCATCTTGTACTTGGAACAAAAGCCCAAGTTTTAGACCAAACTGATAGAGTGCTTCTTGAATCGTTTTATCCAATTCACAGATCACAGCCCCCATCACCAGCGACGCTGCAATAAGTTTGGCTGTTTTATGAAGGTGTAAAAATGTCAACTCTTCGACATTCAAACGTTTATCTTCAAAAAAACAGTCAATGGCTTGACCCAAAACCATACCATGAATTCCCGAATTGCTCGACAAAATGGAGACCAGTTTTATCTTGATCTCAGCACTGAGAGGAGCATTGGCTAAAAGATAAAACGCGTGGGTGTTGAGGGCATCTCCGATGAGCACCGCAGTGGTTTCATCATAGCTTACATGTAAGGTTGGGTGCCCTCGTCTAAGGGCTGCATCGTCCATGCACGGTAGATCATCGTGAATCAGCGAATAGGTATGCATCATCTCCAAACCAAGGGCTACATGTAAAGCATTTTCAACCAAAAGAGGCTGAGAGCTTTCAACCACACTGAGCAGTAATAAGGGGCGAAATCGCTTTCCCCCAACATCAAGCATTTCACCCAATGCTTGGTTAAAATGGGGGTGAAAACTCTCCACAACGGGGAGTTTTGCTTTTAAAAACAGTTCAAACTTTGCAATTAACTCTTTAGAACTCAAAAGATCCCTTTCAACGCGTCAATGTTACAAAAAATTGGAAATCATCACGATCAAATAAAAGACTCACTTCGCGGTTACGATTTTTTGCCAAATAAGCATCTGCCTCAGTAACACGCTCTATGGGAAGTTGCTCCACTTGCATTAAACGATCTCCCACTTTAAGACCACTTTGTTCAGCAAAAGAGCCACGCGCAATCTCTTTAATACGAAGATTTGTGTC